>CASDSC010000141.1 GCA_949283215.1 uncultured Alistipes sp.
CTCTTCACGCGGAGAGGCCCCTTGCGCTGATCCATCGGCGGTCAGGGCAGCAAAACGGACATTCGATGCGGTGAAGCCCGGAGACGCGATCATGACATGAACCCCCTTTTTGAGGTTTTCGATGCGAATGGTTTCCAGGAAACCGTGGATGGCAAATTTCGAGGCAGAATATCCTGTTCTGCCGGGCAGACCATGCAGCCCTGCGACTGACGAAACTGCGACGATCGATCCTTTCGATGCCTGAATCCATGGCAGAGCGTATTTTGTACAATATACGGTTCCCCAGAAGTTTACGTCCATTAATCTATGCAAAACCTCGAGGTTCACGTCGTCGAACAGTGCGCGCATCGAAATACCTGCATTACAAATCAGAATATCGATACCGCCGAATGCCTCGACCCCTTTTTCGATCAGTCGCCGGCAATCCTTTTCCCGGGTAACATCGGTTACGGAATAGATTGCGTGACCACCCTGAGAGTTGATTTCATTTGTAATTGCGGCCAATTGATCTTCATGGCGTGCACCGAGCACCACATTGGCACCTCGTGCGGCGAATTCATGAGCCAAAGCCCGCCCGATACCGGACGATGCTCCGGTAATGACGACGGTTTTTGCAGTAAATTTTTTCATATGTACGGTTTTATCTGAAATACTTAATCTTGGTGCCTTGTAACGGACCGTAACGTCAGATTTGCAACAGTCCGAATTCACGCAGGCGATCCCATTGTTTCGAGTGATACAGATAGGCGAAAGGTTCTGTACTATGCTCGGCATAAATTGTTTGAATGTCGGCAAAGGTGAACGTGCTGTTCAAATCCTTGACGGATTCGATGATACGGATGATGAAATCGGCATCGGCCACGGATAATTTAAGTGTCTTCTCGTCAGCCCGACCGATGGCCCGTATCCCTTCCGGAGACCGTTCGACAGTAGACCCGATCCATACGAGACGGGCGTTGGCATCATAAATCCTGCACGCATCCGGATGGATCATCTGCTCTTCGATCAAGGTCGGCTCGATGGTGGTCTGCGGGGCTTTCCCCACGAACCATTTGTGGACGGGCCGGTTCAACCCCTCGCCTGTCATATAGGCTGCCAACGCATTGTGCAGCGATTCACCAGTTTGGTTGATGTTATATCCGCGATCTTCGGCGAACCAAACCTCGTTGTTTGCAAATGGATTTGCTTGCAGATGTTTACGCCTCACGCCGAATGTCTCGGGATGTTGTCCTGACGGACTGTGGACGGTCATCGCGTAGCGGTGCCAGAATGCCGAATTAAGCACTTCGGCGTGAAATAGTTGCCGGACAATTTCGAGCGAATCGATCGTCTCTTGTAACGTTTCTGAAGGGAAACCATACATCAGATAGGCATGAATCATGATTCCTGCCCTGGAGAAATTGCGCATGGCAAGCGCTGCCTGTTCGATCGTCACACCTTTGTTAATCAGCCGGAGGATACGATCCGAAGCAACCTCGAGTCCTCCCGATACGGCAATGCAACCCGAGGCGGCCAGCAGGTGACACAGGTCACCCGTAAAGGATTTTTCAAATCGTATATTGGTCCACCAATTCACCTGGAGTTTTCTGCGGAGGATTTCGAGTGCGATCTCTTTGAGTAGTCGGGGAGGAGCCGCCTCGTCGACAAAATGGAACCCGCGCGAGCCGGTTTGTGCGATGATCGTTTCCATCCAATCTACGATTGTAGCGGCCGGAACAGCGTCATGTCGGCAGATGTAATCGAGCGACGTGTCACAGAATGCACATTTGGCCCAGTAGCAACCGTGTGCGATCATCATTTTGTTCCATCGGCCATCGCTCCATAGACGGTGCATGGGATTGGTCAACTCGGTCAATGACAGGTACAAATGATGTGGTAATCCGGTGAAATCGGGACAGCCCTGGTCGTGATGCGAGAGGGTTTCGTTTCGGTCGTGATACCCATCGGCAGTATAGGTGCGGATCAACGGCCCTCCATCGAGAATGCGTTCGAGAGCCAATTCGCCGTCGTCGAGCGATACGTAATCGAAATATTTGAATATTTCCTGGTCGCTCATGGAACGGAGTTCGGTCGAAGGATAGCCTCCTCCCGCTACGGTGCGAATGTCCGGGTGTTGCCTTTTGATGTGCTGAGCACAACGCAGGGCCGCCAACAGATTTCCCGGGAAAGGTATTGTAAAGCCGACAAGATCGGGTTTCTCCGTGGTAATATGGTGCTCGAACAATGTGAGCATCTCGGTTTCGATCAGGTTGACCGGTTGGGAGAGTTCTGCCTCCAGGATGGTAAATTCGGGCACGGAGGCTGCCAGACTTTCTCCGTAACGCACCAGTTCGAAATGGGGCGTGATTGTAGCCCGGATGTAATCGCTCAGGTCTTGCAGCATGAAGGTGGACAGGAATTTCGCGCAGTCCTGTGTGCCGAGTGAACCGAAATAAGCCGAAAGGTCGTTGATCGAATCAAATCGTCCCGCTTGCGGTAGGAAATCGCTTGTACAGATCAGGTTGGCCAATGTAGGATCCTCGCCGCGTATAAACCGCATGACTGTGTCGATCGTGTCGATATAGGCCTGACGCAGGTTATGTATACGTTGGATGTTGGGATCGTCACAGCCTGTATATACGCCGAATATTTTTGTCAATCCTTCGGTCGAAAAGAGTCTGTTGATCAATTCGATGCCGAGGTCGATCTGAGTAACCTCATATCCTTGGCGCCGCAAATATCCTGTAAGGTATGCCGTTGCCGGATAGGGGCAATTGAGCTGAACGAAAGGCGGTGTAACAAGCAGTGTTTTTTTCATGCGACCGGTCTGGATCATGTTTGTGAAGAAAAGAGAGTAGCCATTTACCTATTTGAGGGTTTCGATTTTAAGGCCGTCGTAAGCAAAACAGACATTTGGGGGAAGTTCCTGGTTGATTTGCGCATAGCGGCCCATTTGGTGCGAGACATGCGTCAGGTACGTTTGACGGGCACCCACCAGATAGCTGACATGCAGTGCTTCGTCAAGGGTGAAATGCGAGATATGATGCTCGCGTCGTAAAGCGTTTATTACAAGTGTGTCGACACCTTTTATTTTTTCGATTTCTTGTTCTTCGATATGGTTGAAGTCGGTGATGTATGCTATTTCTCCGATTCGGAAG
>CASDSC010000142.1 GCA_949283215.1 uncultured Alistipes sp.
CGAGATCATCAAGGCGGGCATCATCGGCGATCCGGAGTTGTTCTCCCTCTTCGAAAATCATACGTTGGAGGAGTTCCGCCAGGACGGAGCATTGCTCACACGGATCATTACAGCCTCCATACGGGTCAAGGCGGCGATCGTGGAGGCTGACGAACGGGAGGGCGGTTTGCGCAAGAAACTCAATCTGGGGCATACATTCGCTCATGCGATCGAAAAATGCAGTTCGGAGTTCCTGCACGGCGAGGCTGTGGCGATCGGGACGGTCATGATGGCCAGAGTCTCCGTGCAGTTGGGAACCCTTTTGGAAGAGGAAGCGGATCGGATCGGTCGGGTGATTGCCAAAATGGGATTGCCTGTGCGGTCGGGCGTCGATGTGAAACGTTTGCTGAAAGCGCTCAAACTCGATAAAAAACGGGATGCCGATCAGATCAGTTTGGTGCTGATTGACCGTGTGGGCAGTTGCGAAATCAGGAAGACTTCGTTTGTCGATTTAGAAAAACTATTCGTTTGACGGTTCGGATGCCGATCATCCGGTATGTCGGATCACTGCCACAGTCGCAGGTTGTTCTCCTTGAGCCGTTCGATAACCTCCGCCTGTTTGACATTCACAGAGAGGGTCTTGATCGCATTCAAATGGGGAAAAGCGTGCATGTCTGTCCCGACAAATTCGTATGCATTCTGGCGAATTAATTCGTTCGCCAATTTTTTGGCGTGTTCTCCATGCCAGCCGGTTAGAGATAACAGGTTCAGCTGAAATTTACACCCCGCATCAAGCAATCTGCCGATCATCTCTTCCCGCCGCTGGAGGAACGCATAGCGTTCCGGATGGGCCAGAATCGGTGTATAACCTTGCAGGGATATTTCGAACAGGGTGTCGAATGCATTGGAGGGAAATCCTCCAAGAGTAAACTCTACCAACACGTATTCGCCGGCTAAAGCAAGCGGACCGTTTTGCAAATGATCTGGAAATTTCTCGTCGAGCAGGTGTTCAGCCGCTAATTTTAATTTGATCGGTCCTTTGTAGACAAATTCGTCAAATTTACGACTCAACGTGATCCGATTATTGTCTTCGTAGTTACCGGCCATGATGTGGGGTGTAAAATAGACTCCCTCCACCCCCAGGGCTTCCAATTCTTCCAGCAGTTTCCGCGTGACCTCTTCTGAAGGACTGCCGTCATCGACTCCCGGCAACAGATGGCTGTGCATGTCATACAGACCGACCATCAGTTCCTTTACATTCTTTGTTTTTTTTCTGAATCCGAACATGCTCTGCTACTTATGCGAAAACTGTGCGGTATTTTATGCGTAGTGGTTTGTTTTCAACTGCTTCCAGAATTTTATGAATTTCTGGGAAGCTCGCACGCAATATGGAATGTTGAGCACGGTAATCAATCTGTATTGGGCGCAAGCCATTTGACACCGATGCTTGATTGTTCTTTGAAATAGGTATTTCAAACTGAATTCGACGTAAGTGATTATCGCTTTGTACAGACTTTTGAACCAGAATCTTACTAGGTACAAACGGTTCATTGAACGCCGACGGAGTGCTTTGATGTAAAGGCGTAGCACATAATCCTGCACTCCGTCGCCCTTTTTCAGACTGAGTAGTTTGGCGATCGTCATGCGTGCGGCCGGCATCAGGTGGTAAAACAGCAGCCGCTCGTCATACCATATTTTATAACCAATCAAAGCCATGGCATGGCAGAGTTCGTAATCTTCTCCCGATACATCCACCCGTTGGCCTCGTCGGGTACTGAGGATATTTTCGAATCCCAGCTTCTGTAACTCTTTCAACGCAGACATCCGATAGAAACACCCTGCTCCGAATACAGCACACCGTTCTCCCTTTGTGATATCCGATATATCTCCGCTTCGGCTTCCTTGTGGTCCGCAGGCATACCCTTCCGGACACCAGTCGGGAGCCTCCGTCTCGAATACGGCGATACCCAGTCCGCCCAGTGCTCCGATTTTAGGAATCGCCTCCATGATCCGATAACCTGTCTGCAGATAGTCCGGTGCGAGGAAATTGTCGTCGTCGCAGATCAGTACATATGCATAGTGAGCTGCAGCATATCCTATCTCCAGTGCGGCATTTTTTCCGGGAACGGGCTGGTGCATGATCCTGAAAGGAATTTTGGAGGGCAGTTGGGTACAGGCGTTCTCCGCTACGGCCGACGTGTTGTCGGTTGAGGCGTTGTCGATCACGATCAACTCGCAATCGAA
>CASDSC010000143.1 GCA_949283215.1 uncultured Alistipes sp.
GGGGGAAGAACGTGGTTGCGACAGACGTACGGGAATGCCCCAGCCTGGGAGGAGATGGGCCTTTTGCCGTACTCAATGCGCTTGATCCGCATGCGTACGGCTACACCGTCAACAAATACAAGATCGACACGATCTTCAACCTTGTAGCATTGCTTTCAGCTGTCGGCGAAAAAGACCCGCAATTGGCCTGGAATATCAACATGGGGGCATTGATGAACTCGCTCGACATTGCCCGCCAATACAAATGTTTGCTGTTCACCCCCAGTTCGATCGGAGCGTTCGGGCCCAATTCACCGAAAGACAGCACCCCTCAGGATACACTTATGCGTCCCCGCACCATCTATGGTGTGTGCAAAGTAACCGGCGAATTGTTAAGCGATTACTATTATTATAAATATGGTGTCGATACCCGAAGCGTACGCTTCCCGGGGATTATTTCGAACAAGACCTTACCTGGAGGCGGAACTACCGACTATGCAGTTGAGATTTTCTACGACGCAGTGAAAACAGGAAAATTCGTATGCCCGATCTCACCCGATGTATATATGGATATGATGTATATGCCTGATGCTTTGAACGCCTGTGTACAGCTGCTTGAGGCCGACCCTGCCCGCCTTGTACACCGCAACAGTTTCAACATTACGGCGATGAGTTTCACTCCGGAGATTTTGCTGGCTGAAATTCGCAAACACATTCCCGACTTACACATGGAATACCAGATCGATCCTGTAAAAGAGAGCATCGCGCGAAGCTGGCCTAACAGTCTCGACGACTCATGCGCGCGTGAGGAATGGGATTGGAAACCGACCTGGCAATTACCAGAGACCGTGACCGACATGATCAAAGTCATCACAGCCCGTCACGAAGCCGGAGAAATCTAGAACACATATAGATGCATCCCAATAACCCAAGCGGGGCGATGTAAAATCTTTACATCGCCCCGCTTAAACTTGTTGTATCTCGAACCGATCCGGTCCGGGATCTTCACTGTTCCTCAAACTTCTTAATCCAGACGAAGAGGAACTTCCGTTAACTTATCTCTGTCAATTCTTCCGTAATAGCCTGTTGTCGCCGCTTATTATACAAAAGCGAGAGTTCGTCCAGCAATCCTTGTGCATTATCCGAAGCGGTCTGCATAGCCACAGTACGGGCCGCATGCTCGGCGGTTGCGCTATCGATCAACACGGCATACATCCGAATACGGAGCAAATAAGGCAACAACTCCTGCTGCAATTTCACTGCTTCAGGCTCCAGGATATAATCGGTCGTATCAATACCGTTTTGTTCACTTCCAGCATTTTCCATCGGCAGAAACACCTCATTGCGGGGCTCTTGCCGACTCATCGAATGGAAATGATTGTATACCATACACACTTTATCTACCTTTCCGTTGGCATACATTGACATCAACCACTGCGCCAATTCGGCCATTTGTGCGTACTGCGGCGCCGCAGCCATTGCACGAAAATCGTCACATGTATCATAACCGGCCTTATGGGCTGCCTGTGCAATTTTTTCACCAACAGGATATACCGTGATCTGTCCGACTCCTTCCTTTTTCAGTTGTTCCACAACATTGTGCAATAACCGGATCACATTGGCATTAAAACTACCGCACAACGATCCGTCCGACGAGAATGCGACGACGGCCACATTCTGCACAGACTTATGCGGAGCACTCCACGAAGATACGACCTGCTCGGCGACACGACCGTCAACACCCGCCGCAATTTTCGACAAACTTTTTTCAAACTCAGTCAAAGCTGCGGCTTTCGCCTGCACCCGATGCAATTTGGCCGAAGCGACCATTTTCATCGCCGAGGTGATCTTCAGCGTACTCCGCACCGAAATGATACGTGATTTTATCTCTTTGAGTGCGGCCATAACGTTATGCTTTAAGGGAAGCGACAGCACGGGCCGCCGTTTCCTCGATCTTAGCGCCCACTGTATCGTCGATAACACCTCGACGTAAAGCCGGCAACACATCCTCCGAAGCCTCGAGCATGCGGATCAACAATTGTTCGAAATCAGCCACCTTTTCGATCGGGAGGTCCCGCATCAAACCATGGGTACCACAATAGAGTACCGCGATCTGCTCCTCGACAGGCATAGGAGAGTATTGCGGTTGCACGAGCAGACGCGCATTTTTACGGCCTTTGTCCAGCACCTGGACCGTCACCGCATCCATATCGCTACTGAATTTCGAGAAAGCCTCCAGTTCGCGATATTGCGCCTGATCGATTTTTAACGTACCTGCCACTTTTTTCATGGCTTTTAGCTGCGCATTACCACCCACCCGGGAAACAGAGATACCCACATCGATCGCCGGCCGGTTTCCCTGATTGAACAGATTGGCATCAAGGAAAATCTGTCCGTCAGTAATCGAGATCACGTTGGTAGGGATATAGGCCGACACATCACCCGCTTGCGTTTCGATAATTGGGAGCGCCGTCAGTGAACCGCCGCCACGGACCTTTCCACGGAGCGAATCAGGCAGATCATTCATTTGCTCGGCCACTTCCTGTTGGGCAATGATCTTGGCCGCGCGTTCCAGCAACCGGGAGTGCAGATAAAAGATATCGCCGGGGTATGCCTCACGGCCTGAAGGTCTACGGAGGATCAACGACACCTCACGGTAAGCGACCGCCTGTTTCGACAAATCGTCATAGACGACCAACGCATGGCGGCCCGTATCCCGGAAATATTCGCCGATAGCCGCACCGGCAAACGGGGCGAAATATTGCATAGCCGCCGAATCAGCAGCGGTTGCAGCCACGACAATAGTATATTCCATGGCTCCGTGATCACGCAACGTAGCGACAAGTGAAGCCACGGTGGACGCTTTTTGTCCGATTGCGACATAGATACAATAGACCGGGTCGCCCGCCTCGAAATTACGCCGTTGATTGATAATGGTATCGATAGCAATCGAGGTCTTACCAGTCTGCCGGTCACCGATGATCAATTCACGTTGTCCTCGACCGATAGGGATCATTGCATCCACAGCCTTCAAACCAGTCTGTAACGGTTCATTGACCGGTTGTCTGAAAATCACACCTGGCGCCTTACGTTCCAAAGGCATCTCGAGCGTTTCACCCTCAATATCTCCTTTCCCGTCCAGCGGTTCACCCAGCGGGTTTATTACCCGACCCAGCAACTGTTCATTCACACGGATCGATGCGGTATGCCCGGTACGCCGGACAATATCCCCTTCTTTGACGAGATCGGTCGGTCCGAGCAATATGGCCCCCACATTATCCTCCTCGAGATTCATGACCACGGCTTTCATTCCGTTATCGAACTCGAGCAATTCATTGGCTTCGGCATTACCGAGCCCATAAATACGGGCCACACCATCACTGACTTGGAGAACAGTTCCCACCTCGGCATACTGGGCCAACAGTTCGACCCCTTGTAGCTCGGCCAACAACGCCTCGGACACTTCGGCAGGCTTAATATTATCTGTTTTCATACTCTTAAACGATTCTTTGAGGTTTACCGCACAGTTCACGTTTCACGCGCGCCAACTGTCCGGCGACACTTGCATCGATCAACACATCATCGATCCGAAAGACAAAACCACCGATCAACTCAGGATCGACCTTACGACTAATGTCGACATTGCTCCTTGTTTTGATTTGTGCGATATTCCAGATTCGTTCGACAACCTTATCGTCCATCGGAGCAGCTGTCACAAGCAAAGCATCTCTAATATTATGCCGCTGCTTATAGATAGCAGCATATGAATTGAGCATAAAATAGAGATAACGTTCTCTACGGTGCAATACGACCAACCGTATGAACTTCTCCAGCGAACCGCACATTGGTCGGCCGATCAATTTATGCATGATATCAACTTTACGCTCAACCGATAGGACCGGAGAAAAGAAAGTCACCCTCACATCCGGCACCTCACGATAACGCGCGATCAATTGCAACACATCATCGTACGTACGTTTCTCCTCACCGTTTGCCTCGGCAAATTTGGCCAAAGCCATTGCATAACGTCTGGCGATCAATCCAATATACATAACAAGCTAATTGGTTTGACGATGTTCCATTTCATCGAGCAACTGCGAGGCCAGACGAGACTGAGCCGCCTCATCCTCGAGTTTTGCACGCAGCATTTTTTCCGTAATGGCCACAGCCAAAGAGGCCACCTGTTGACGTGCATCCTGCAAAATAGCCTCACGTTCCGCCTCGGCACGCTCACGCGCTGCAGCGAGAATTCGCTGTCCCTCAGCTTCAGCTTTCCGTTTGGCTTCCCGGATCATCTGCTCGCGCATTTCATTCGCCTGCAACAAGATTTCCTTTTGTTGTTGCTCGGCCGCTTCACGCAACGCCTGACCGTCAGCACGGATCGAATCGAGTTTTCGTTCAGCTTCGCGGGCAGCCGCCAAGGAATCGTCGATATACTGTTTTCGCGATTCGATGGCCTTGACAATCACCGGGAAGCCATACCGGGCCAACAAGACGAAGACCACGACAAACGAAAGGAGCATCCAGAACAGAAGTCCTGATTCGGGTTGTAAAAGTCCCATGGCTCACTTCGTTTTAAGGAATTACAGGGCGAGGAAACAAACCACGACAGCAAAGAGCGCAACACCTTCGACGAGGGCAGCGACAATAATCATATTGGTTCGAATCTTATCGGTTGCTTCGGGCTGACGTCCGATAGCCTCCATAGCCGATGATCCGATTTTTCCGATACCAAGGCCGACACCGATTACAGCCAGTCCAGCGCCAATGGCGGCACCAATCACACCTAAATCCATAATTTCATTATTTTAACTGTTCAACAAAAATCAAGTTACGCTTTTTCCTGATGGCCGTTATCCTGCGCGAGGCCGATGAATACGGCCGACAGCATGGTAAAGATATAGGCTTGAAGGAAAGCGACCAATAGTTCCAAGCAGTTCATAAATATCGTAAATAGTACCGACACGACCGTCATCGAGCCGTTGATTGCGGCACCTAATTGGGCCGTCACAAATATCACGCAGGTCAGACTCAGGATGACTGCATGTCCCGCCATCATATTGGCGAAGAGACGAATCATCAGGGCAAACGGTTTGGTCAAAATACCGATAAACTCGATAAAAGGGATGATCGGCAGGGGTACCTTCAGCCAAGTCGGCACTTCGGGCCAGAAAATATCTTTCCAATAGGCACGGCTACCGAACAGATTGACGGCCAAGAAAGTAGCAAGAGCCAACACCAAGGTCACAGCAATATTTCCCGTCACGTTTGCGCCACCGGGGAAAATCGGGATCAACCCCATCAGATTGTTGATCAGGATAAAGCAAAACACGGTCAACAAATAGGGAGCAAAACGGCGATAATTGGGTCCTACACAAGGCTTAATTAAGCCATCGATCAACGTTGAGACCAACATCTCCATCATACCGACAAACCCGCGGGGTGCAGCATCACTCACTTTACGATGACGGTACCAGCGCGCTGCGCCTAGTACCAACACGGCCAACAACACCGTATTGATGAGGAGTCCTGCCACGGTTTTCGTGATGGAGAGATCGAACGGACGCAAGTCACTTCCATCAGCCTGACGTTCTACGATTTTACCTTTAAAATCACCATCCTCAGCAATACGCAATCCTTCATATTCAGCCCCCTCACGCAAATGACGCGACGAAAAGAGGTGCCAACCGCTTGTCGGGCTGTGTACGATGACAGGCAAAGGGATACTCAAATCCTTCTCTTTAAAGGAAGTGATATGCCATTCATATGAATCCCCCACATGGCCGAGTACGATCTCCTTAACATCAAGTTCTTCTTGCGCATCGGATTGAGCCGATACGCACAGAGGCATACTCAACAGAATAAACACCCACGCTATGTTACGCCATACACTCATCATGCTTACGAAATATCATGACCGGGCACTTCCACGCACACTTCCAATTGGTTTTCCAGTACACGGACGAACCCGCTTTCGATTTCCAAACTTTTCTCTTGACCTTGCTCCGAATAGACGATTGTACCTGCCACCAGATGGGCAATCAACGGGGCATGCCCCGTCAAGACGGTAAACGCTCCCCATTCCCCGGGGAACGACACCTTGTCGGTAGTCGTCTGGCAGAGCAGGCCGGTCGGAGCGATAATAGTCAGATCCATACCCAAGTTTTTTAGGTTTACGAAGCCTTGCTGGCACTGAGCATCTCTTCGCCCTTACGAATTGCAGCGTCGATGGTACCCACGTTCAGGAACGCCTGTTCAGGCAAATAATCAACCTCGCCGTCCAGGATCATTTTGAATCCTCGGATAGTCTCCTCGATAGGGATAATCTCACCTTTCACCCCGGTAAACTGCTCAGCCACGGTAAATGGCTGGGAGAGGAAACGTTGTACACGACGCGCACGATTGACCGTCACCCGATCCTCATCGGAGAGTTCATCCATACCCAAGATAGCGATGATATCCTGCAATTCCTTGTTTCGTTGCAGAATCTGTTTTACCCGCTGAGCCGTCTGATAGTGTTCCTCTCCGACGATCAACGGGTCAAGGATCCTCGAAGTAGACTCCAACGGATCGACCGCCGGGTAGATACCCAGTTCCGTAATCTTACGGCTCAATACAGTTGTTGCATCGAGGTGCGTAAATGTTGTGGCGGGAGCCGGGTCAGTCAAGTCGTCGGCAGGCACATATACAGCCTGCACCGAAGTAATCGAACCCTGTTTTGTGGAGGTGATACGCTCCTGCATCTGGCCCATCTCGGTAGCCAGCGTAGGTTGATATCCTACAGCGGACGGCATACGGCCCAACAACGCCGAGACCTCCGAACCAGCCTGAGTGAATCGGAAAATATTGTCAATAAAGAACAGTATATCCTTTGCCCCGCCCTCCTTATTGCTGTCACGGAACGATTCGGCAACGGTCAAACCGGAAAGGGCAACCGACAGACGTGCTCCAGGAGGTTCGTTCATTTGTCCGAACACCAAGGTAGCCTGGGAACGGGCCACTTCGTCGTAATCGACCTTGGACAGATCCCAATGACCTTGTTCCATGCTGGTTTTGAATGCATCACCGTAGCGAATGACACCCGATTCGATCATTTCACGAAGCAGGTCATTACCTTCACGAGTCCGCTCTCCGACGCCGGCAAATACCGAAAATCCGTTATGTTTTTTGGCGATATTGTTGATCAGTTCCATGATAAGGACAGTCTTACCGACGCCCGCACCACCAAACAAACCGATCTTTCCGCCCTTGACGTATGGCTCCAGGAGATCGATCACTTTGATCCCGGTATACAACACCTCCTGCGAAGTAGCCAATTCATCGAATTTAGGAGGCTCCCGGTGAATCGAAGCGGTCTGGCTTCTATCCAAAGTACGCATCCCATCGATTTCCTGTCCCACGACATTCATCAAGCGACCTTTGACATGATCACCCACGGGCATTGAGATCGAATGACCCAATGCCACCACCTTCATATGCCGCCTCAACCCGTCGGTCGAATCCATTGCGATACTTCGCACAGTATTTTCACCGATATGTTGTTGCACTTCGGCGATCAACTCCTTACCATCGGATCGTTGAATACTCATCGCCTCATGAATACTCGGCAGCAAATGTTCATCTCCTAACTCCGGGAAATGGACATCGATCACCGGGCCGATGATCTGCGAAATATAACCTTCAATCTGTACCATATATATATTACTCCATTTTAACCAAACATCTCCAGCGGTCCTTTCTTATTCTCCGCTATCTTTAAACGCACATTTACCATCTCCTGGCAAAAAATACTAAACGGCAAAACATTTGCCATTTCGCATTCTTTTTTATGGTCTTCCCCTCGCAATTCAATGGTCCAATTACGGCCAATTTCTCCACATGGATTACACACCCCCCTTCTTTGACCATTAAGCGAAAGTACAAAATTGTTTTTTACGATGATCGCACAATTTACACGAAACGCATTTTATAAGGTATGAACCGGAAGATTCACCACACGAAACGGATACCCCCGAAGATATTTCGGCACCCTTTTCACTCCACTTTTATTGCTATCCAAGATACCCACACATTCGCCCCAGCATACAGCATTGGTCATTGCTTTTCTTCGTATCCCTGCAGCTATTCACTACAAAATGGGAAGCATCACTCGCATTCCCACTACTCTCGACTAAAAACTTTAGACATTCTGCAAAATATCGTCTACTTTTGTCAAGAGACAACCTCAACGCTACATTTTGCCAGCCAGAGGCATGATTTCAACAATTCGTTTCACAAGCAACGTAATTTTGAATCGCATATGGAAAGGGATCAAAAGACGCGCCTGATCAACAACCTGCTTCTCGCCGGTTTATTTTCGGTCATCGGCATTCTCTTTCATTTGTTGCTGACCAATTATGGGGAATTGATTCAGCGGGCACCCGACATGCTCGTGTCCGCGGAGGCTGCACTGATGACAATCGCGATGTTCAATCTCCTTGGATTCAGCTTGCTATGGATCAACAGCTATCTCACCAAGCGTTCATTGCTTTTCATGGGCTACGGCAGCCGACTGGTCTGGAACTTCATTTTCATCGCCATCGTACTATTGTTGCTGCATTATGGCATTATGGTGATGATCAAGTGGATCGTAGGCATGCATCCGGCCTATATATTGCGCGGCGAGGGTGTCCGTATTATCCTGGGCGCATGGGCCTTCGAATTGGTCATTGTCGGTTTGCTTCTGGCGGTTCACTCCGCCCGCAACACACTCCGACTATATCAAGAAAAGGAACAGTTGCGCGAGATAGCCGACAAGGCACAATATCAGGCACTCCAACACCAGCTCAATCCCCATTTTCTGTTCAATAGCCTCAATACGCTCATGTCCGAGATCCAATACGACCCGACCAATGCACTGCGTTTCACCCAAAATCTTTCGGACGTCTATCGTTACGTATTGCAACAGGAGGACAAAAAACTTGCTACATTACGTGAGGAATTGGACTTTCTTAACGCATACATTTTTCTGCACAGGGTTCGCCTCGGCGACTGTCTCACCATCGAGCGCTGTTTCCCGGAACGTATACTCGAAGCCAAACTACCGCCCCTGACACTGCAATTGCTGACCGAGAACGTCATCAAGCATAACTACATCGACGAAGCGAATCCGATGACCATACATCTCGCATTGACGGAAGACGGGAGCAAGCTGTCGGTTACCAACCTGATGCGGCCGAAGCACGATGTCCGATCCTCGGGCAAAGGGTTGCGCAATCTGTCGGAGCGTTACCGTCTACTGTGCTCCCAGCACATTCTTGTGGAGAAAAAAGAAAACGAGTTTATCGTCACAATCCCCTTGATCTATGAATAGCAAGCCCATACGTGTAGCCTTAATCGAAGACGAAAAGCCCGCAGCACGGATGTTGCACGGACTTATCACCGACCTGCGTCCGGACTGGGAGGTCGAGCTCTTACCCGGCAACGTGACCGGAGCGGTACAATGGTTTGCGACGCACCCTCACCCGGACATTGTCTTTCTCGACATTCATCTTTCAGACGGCAATTCTTTTCTGTTTATCGAGCAGGCCCAACCCCAGAGCGCCATCATATTCACCACAGCCTACGACGAATACGCAGTCAAAGCCTTTACGGTCAACAGCATCGATTATCTTCTCAAACCGATCCACCGTGAGCGGCTGGAAGAGGCTATCGTCAAATATGAACGTTTGATCGGTAATCACAAGGCAGACCTCCAGGAGAGACAAGACATGCTGGAAGTCCTGCGGTCACTGACGCATCCGGAGAAAAAATATCGGACACGTTTTCTGATCAACGGGGTCGACAAATCGTACATGCTCCAGGTAGACGACATCGCGCTGTTTCATGTCGAGGGACACCTGACCCAAGCCCTGACCTTTACTGGGCAGGAACATACGATTGATATGACCCTCGACCGCCTCTCGGAACAATTGGATCCCGATCTGTTTTTTCGGGCCAACCGTCAGACCATTGTACATATCAAAGCCATCGTACGGATTGCGCCGTATTTCCAACATCGGATTCTTATCTACACTCGCCCTGAATTCAAGGAAAAGATTCTGGTGAGCCGAGAAAAGGCCACGGCCTTCAAGATGTGGCTTAATTATTAAATTCAGTCACCCCCCGATGCCTACCTTTTTGCACCACGCAATCAAGGGCACCCGTACTATACTCTTTTGTGTGCTTTTTTCAGGGCATACTGCACGATCATTCCCCACCCTATTTTTTCGCCATCCATCCACTTTCAATCTTCAGTTTGCCCCCCCCTTTCACTCGTCTTGACGCAACACACCCTCGATTTTAGATCTGATACTACACAACCGATCCCTATACTAGTTTATTGATCAAGTTTTGCCGCTAACTGTGGCATGACTCTCTTCGCACCTTGCTATAACACCCCCATACCCCCCAGCAAAACCCACATCTCATATCTAATAAACCCCACATGTATATACATGTATTTTTCCAAGTGTCAACTTATCATATGGGGTCACCTCCCCATACACCCACCGACATCTCCCACACAAACACTGCAAATCAATAAAATAAAATTATATAAGCATTAAAAAAGAGACCTCAATGACAAAAAAAACTCTATTTTCTTGCATAATTAACAATTTATATATAATATCGCGCATATAATATATGTTTATACATACTAACCAAACAGAAAAACCAATTACACTATTATGCGAATATCTTTACTTTCCACCACACTGTTTCTTATTCTCAATTTTTGTACGATTTCGTTGAGTTATGCGGACGGGAATAGGGTCGAATTCCGCACAGGAGACGATCTGTGCATTGTCACTGTATGTACCGACAA
>CASDSC010000144.1 GCA_949283215.1 uncultured Alistipes sp.
AGGATTCGAACCTGGGACCCCCTGCTCCCAAAGCAGGTGCGCTAACCGGACTGCGCTACACCCCGATAGTCCCAATCAACTCAAGACGCTGCAAAAGTAATGTTTTTTTCGGAGAAACAAAATTTCTGACGGTGATCTCTTAAGTTTATTTGTATTTCCTGTTAATTATCGTATGCGTTTGGCCAAACTTTCGTACATAAGTTCGTAGGTCGGCACTGAAATTCCCAAACGGTGACCTTCACGTACCATATAGCCTGTGAGCGATTCAAGTTCGGTCGGACGGCCCGCTCTGAAGTCTCGTTGCATCGAGGTGGTCGTGTCTCCAGGAATCCGTTCCATTTGGGCAACAACGGCCTCGACAACATTGGAAGATAACTCTTTGCCCCGGGCTGCAGCTACTGCTTTAAATTCGTTGAGCAGCGCCAACAATTGGGCGCGTAAGGTGGGCGTCGACAGAACTTCTCCATAGGTCAGGTCCGTGTAGGAGGTGACTGTCGCAACTGGGGAAATATAGGCGAATTTGTCCCATACGCAGCGTACGATATCTGTCCGGTTACGGGCATTGATCCCTGCACGTACGAATAGATCATTCAGTTGGGCCAGCCGATCCGGATCTCCTTGCGGTGAACCGAAATAGTAGCGGTATCCGTTGGTCTGTTCGGCGATATGTCCCGGTTCGACGATAAAGGCTACGACATATACGCACCCGAGCCATACTTCGGTCCCGGGTAACATCTGCGTAATCCGTTCACCGCTGTCCACGCCGTTGAGAAATGGAAGAACAACCGTTTCCGGTCCGATGCAGGGGGTGACTTGCTGTATGCCACGTTCGACATCGTATGCCTTGGTGCAGTAGATGAGGTAATCGACAGGACCGATCTCTTCGGCATGATCTGTGGCCAGCGTGGGGCGGACCGTATAGCTGCGGGTTTGGGTGTCGACTTGCAGTCCTTGTTCCCGGATACGGCGTAATGCCTCGCCTCGAGAAATGAAATAGATTTCAACTTCTGGATCATTGGCATAAAAGTCGGCCAATTCCCCCCCGAGAAAACCGCCGACTCCGCCTGTGCCGACGATTGCGATTTTTATCTTTTTCATGGATCTAAATTTCGTAAAACAAAAATAACAAAGTTTTCGGTTGCTCCGTACATTTTTGGCTACCTTTGTCTCGATTCAAATTTATGCTGATGGCCAATTCGATTATGTTTCGGGTGAAGCAGGAGGCAATGCTGTTGCCTTTCCTGATCACAAATTTCTCAGGAAAAAGTCGTACGACGGTCAAGTCGTATCTTGCGCACCGGCAAGTGGACGTCAATGGCGTGGCCGTTACGCAGTTTGATCATCCGTTGAGGGTCGGAGATGTCGTGACCGTGAGTCCCGAACGCAAAAGCGTGATATTGAGGCATCCCTCGTTGAGAATCGTTTTCGAAGATGAATGGGTCATTGTCGTGGATAAACGAAATGGCCTGCTCTCGATGGGAAATGAACGGGAGCGTGTGAAGACGGCATATCATATTTTAAGTGAACATGTTAAAAAGTCCGATTCTAAAAACCGGATCTTTATTGTGCATCGTCTCGATCGGGAAACCTCGGGTTTGATGATGTTCGCCAAAAGTCAGCGCGTGCAGGAGACCATGCAGAAAGAGTGGAAAGCACGGGTGCTCGATCGGCGTTATGTGGCGGTTGTGGAAGGACGGCCTTCGCCCTCGCATGGGGTTGTGGAGGCTCCGTTGGCTGAAAATCGCGGATATCAGGTATATGTGTCGCCCGAAGGGGTGCCGGCTTCGACCCGGTATCGGGAATTGAAGCACGGTGATCAATATACCTTATTGGAACTGCAACTCGATACCGGACGAAAGAACCAGATCCGGGCCCATATGCAATATATGGGACATCCTGTCGCTGGTGATAAAAAATATGGTGCAGCAACTGATCCTGCAGGACGTGTGATGCTACATGCGTGTCGGTTGGCTTTTGTGCATCCAGTGACCGGCCGAAGGATGGATTTCGATACGGCCGTTCCTGCTCTTTTTGAAACGATTACAGTGACGTCTTCCGTTGTGACCGGTCATCCGTGTCGCGAAACTGCGAGTAAGCGGAGGCCTGTGAAAAGCAGATGAAACCCATACATTGATGTGTGGAATTGGTAATGTGTGGAAGCTGTCCGGAGAATCGGTGGGGGGAGTTGCAAAAGGTGTGTAAGTTTTTTGCGAAAAAAAATTGCGGCTATCGGAAAATTGATTACCTTTGTGCACCGATTTGAAAGTACGGGGTGTAGCGCAGTCCGGTTAGCGCGCCAGCTTCGGGAGTTGGAGGTCCCGGGTTCGAATCCCGGTACCCCGACAAAATTTTGTATGACATCTCGGTGTAGAACCCTGCTCAGACGAGCAGGGTTTTTTGTTGTGTCTCTCTCGTGGGGCGGGGCGGGGCATTGAAGATTGCTAAATATGCTTTTTATGCAATTGGACATGCTGTGTTGGCAATGTGGTGACCCAAAAATTGTCGGGAGGAATGTGAAGAACTGGGTTGTTGCTGTCTTGTTGAATCAATCTTTCCATATCTGTTTCCGTGGTTTGAACGTCGTATTTATCGTAATTTTTCTATGGGTTTAGGGTCAAAAACGCTACTTTTGTCATGACTGAAACGAATGGCTGTGTGGGGCAAACCAGTGAAAAAGAAGCGTAACCTTGAGGGGCGTTTTTATTTTTGTTTTTGCCTTGATAGGAGCTTTAGATGAGGTTGGTCTCGAAACATTTAACTTGGGGAATGATATGTCGTTTAGCAATCTATTGTGGGTCGGTATGGGAGGATTCGTAGGTAGCGCGTTGCGTTACCTGATCTCGGCTGCTGTGATAGCCCTGCGTCTTGACACTCCATTGCCCATAGCAACCTTGACGGTCAATATCGTCGGTTCGTTTATCATCGGCCTGCTGCTCGCAATACTTGACAGCAACAGTTTGTATTATCTGCTAGTAGTCGGGTTATGTGGGGGCTTTACAACTTTTTCGACTTTTTCCGCCGATACCTTGGCCCTTTTGCGCACAGGCCATTATTCTTGGGCCATCGGCTATATCATGTTGAGTGTGGTCCTGTGTTTGGCGGCCGTTTGGGTCGGAACCCTCATTGGTACCAGAATGCATTTTATCAAATAAATACCGCTATGGATTTTATTGAGTCTGTCAAAGAAAAAGCCCGTCGTAATCCTCAGCGTATCGTATTTCCCGAAGGAACTGAGGAACGTACCCTGAAAGCTGCCAATGTGATCTTGCGTGAAGGGTTGGCGAAGGTTACATTGATCGGCGATCCTGATCAGATCGCTCATTTGGCTTCGGAGTATTATCTCGATCATATCGGAGCGGCCAAGATTGTTGATCCTAAAAACAATCCCGATCGGCAACGATATATCGACCTGATGCTGAAACTGAGAGCTGCCAAAGGCCTGACTCCTGAACAGGCTGCCGAGTTGATCGAAAAACCTCTGTATTTGGGTGCTGTTATGGTCAAGGCTGGCGATGTCGACGGCGAGGTGGCAGGTGCGGACAATGCAACCAGTGATGTGTTGCGCCCTGCGTTTCAATATGTCAAAACCGAGCCGGGCGTGAGTGTGGTGTCGGGGGCATTCCTTATGACACTCCCCGATAAAATGTTCGGTGAAAACGGACGGATGGTATTTGCCGATTGTGCCGTAACGCCAAATCCGACTGCCGCTGAATTGGCACAAATTGCCGTGATCACAGGACGTACGGCTCGCGTATTGGGTGGTTTCGAACCCCGGATCGCAATGTTGAGTTTCTCTACGATGGGGTCCGCAAAACATGAAATGGTCGATAAGGTGGTAGAAGCTACGCGTTTGGCACGAGAGATGGATCCATCGCTCGAAATTGATGGCGATTTACAGGCCGATGCGGCGATTATCCCTGGCGTTGCATGTAAAAAAGCTCCCAAGAGTCGTGTAGCTGGCCGTGCCAATGTACTTGTTTTCCCCTCTCTCGAGGTGGGAAATATTGCCTATAAATTAGTTCAGAGAATGGCGCATGCCGAAGCAATAGGCCCGATTTTGCAAGGTCTGGCTTCTCCCATTAACGACCTCTCAAGAGGATGCTCGGTCGACGATATTGTCGGCGTGGCGGCTATTACCGCTTGTCAGGCCATGCGTAAGGAAAACAAATAAATAGAGATAAGATAATGATTATTCTTGTGTTGAATTGCGGAAGCTCTTCGATCAAATATCAGGTGATCGAAATGAAATCCGCTACCGAGAACTCTTTGCTGGCCAAAGGGCAGGTCGAACGGATCGGGTTGGCCGATAGTATCATTACTCATAAACCGGCTGATAAACCTAAATATGAAACGGTGCGCAGTATCCCCGATCATACGGTGGGTATCAGTCAGATCCTGCAATTGTTGACCGATCCGCAAGTGGGCGTGATCGAATCGTTGGCACAACTCAATGCGGTGGGCCACCGTGTTACACATGGTGGTGAGTATTTTCACGATAGTGTGGTGGTCAACAAAACCGTGCTGCAACATATCGAGAGTTGTTTTGACCTCGCACCGCTACATAACCCGGCCAACATGAAGGGTATCCTTGCTATCGAGAATATCTTGCCAAATACCCCGCAGGTCGCCGTGTTCGATACCTCCTTCCACCAAACCATGCCGCCCCACAACTATATCTATGC
>CASDSC010000145.1 GCA_949283215.1 uncultured Alistipes sp.
CGTCTTTTTTTCGACATCGACAGCAGGCGCCTCATCGAAATCCTGGGTTGCAATCTCTTCGTGCTGAGGTTGCGGGTTACTTTGCGGTCTGCTTTGCGCCTCGGCCACCCGGTCGATATTATCGGGATCTTCCATACCGCCAGCCATTTCGACATCGCCGAAATTGATCAGAATTCCCTCGCCCTGGTCTTCGATCACGAGATTGAACTTGACAAACAATACCAGACATAGCCACAACAACATATAACATGCTGCGGCAGCGATGCCGATCATTTTTCGTCTTTGTTCCTCGTTTCGATATTCTTCGTACATGGTTCTATTTCGGAGTAGTCGCCATCAACACCTGATACTTATTGTCGTTGGCAATCACCAACACCTTAGTCATTTCGCCGACTGGCACAGACTTATCCATGTGGAGTGAAATGATAGGTTTATCCATCCCTTGCAATTTTCCAACGAGGACATTTTCCAGGTCATCGAGGGCCACAGGCTGTGCATCGACATAATATTCCAAGTCTGCCGTGATCGACACGGTAGTATAAGGTTTTTCCTTGACCTGGTTAGCAGCTTTTGGGAGGAGCAATTTGAGCGCATTAGGATTAATCAGCGTCGTTGCAACCAACATAAAGATCAGCAACAGGAACATCAGGTCGGTCATTGAAGCCGCGCTGAATCCGGCATCGACTTTCGAACCTCTTTTTATTGCCATATCATTCTTATTTACAAAACAATCATTCCGGTCATTTTCCGACCGAACAAACACTCGTCAACTCGTCCACCGTTCTACAAAGGCCCTCACCCAGCGACACAAACAGCATTCAACTCTCTACAGCGAGGTCGACTTCTCACGCCCACACTATCCATCCTCTACTTAAGCCCCGCATTTTTCGATCCGTAGATCCACTTCATGCAGTCTCCCTCGACACATCGGCCCCTGGCATGAACGGCCGCCGAGTCTATCGTTCAACTGGCTGATTCAGAATATCCATGAAAGCGATCGAGTTGGCTTCCATCTGGAAGACCAGTTTCTCGATACGAGCGACCAGATAGTTATACCCGAAATAAGCGGGGATACCGACAATCAGACCGGCAACAGTAGTCACCATGGCAGTGTACATACCCCCCGAGAGGAGGCTCATATCGACCGTACCGCCAGCTTCAGAGAGGTTCATGAATGCCTCGACCATACCGATTACGGTACCGAGGAAACCGATCATCGGGGCACCACCGGCAATTGTAGCCAAGAAAGGCAGACCGTTTTCGAGTCTCGACACTTCGAGGTTCGCGACATTTTCGATTGCGGTTTGCACATCGCTCATAGGTCTTCCGAGTCGCTCGATACCTTTTTCGACCATCCGTGCAATCGGGGTATCAGTACTTTTACACAGTTGGATTGCAGAACCGATCTTACCATCATAAATAAATTCGCGGATACGGTTCATGAAATTCATATCGAGATTCGAGGCTTTTCGAATGGCCAGGAAACGTTCGACAAAGATAAAAACGGTAATTCCGGCCAAAATAGCCAGAGGGATCATCAGCCAACCGCCGGCCAACACCAGTTCACCCAAACCTTTCGACTGCGTCTCTTCAGCCACGACCGCCAGCGAATCGGCGACCTGTAATAACATGCTCATATCTGTACGATTTAATGTTTTGTCAGTTTCAACCGCAAAGGTATCTTTTTATAATGAAAAAAACCACCCTTTCGGGCACGATCCATCACATTTTTTCGGCAACCGATTTTGTTTTCGACCTGCACTGAGATTACAGGTATGATCTATGGCCACACCTGTACCGTACAACGCAGCACATACACCCTCTCTCTTTTCCACAACGACATCATCGTCCACTTCTCCGAAACATTCATTATCATCACCTCACCCCACTAGCCCACTCTGTTCCATACAGACGTTCAATCATCTTGCAGCACAGTTCCACGGTATATCATACACTCCCGTCCCATACAGATTGCACTCCCATTGCGGCAGTACTACTCGCACCCTACTTCCCGCTCGCGTCAGCCTCGTTGTTCATAGATGCATCTTCCATTTTCACATCTGCCGTATCCCGGACAGCGTTACGGTTTTCACGGGCCTCTCGACGTTCTTTTCGGCGTTCGCGTCTGCGCTCAGCCTTCGCACGGATGTTCCGGACAATATCGCCGACCGTATCGAAATCTTCTTTGTAATAGATACCCACACCGCTCTCCTGCAAACCTTGGTTTTCGTCGAAACGGTCGATGGTACGGGTAAAAGCTTTTGCTTTAAGATTACCGGCCTGATCGATCAGCCAGGTGAGATAAAAGTCACCGGTAAGATTGTTTGCCGTACGGTTCGTCATGGTCGCGTTGTTTCCGAAATCATAATTCCCTTCGACTTCGAGCATCAGCCGGTTACCGATCAGGTCGGTCGAGAAGCCGAATTCGAGTTCATCGGAAGTCACTTCACTTTTGGGCCGATAACGCAACCCGATGTTGTATTTGTCACTTGAGATCCAGTTGCTCAACTGATTCGACAGGAATTCGAAGCCGGTAGCCGAACTACCCATCGATCCGATGTTCAGGTTCTGTCCGTCAGCCGTATTGTCGGCATAGAAACTATTGAAAGCCAGGAGCCAAATGATCTGGGTTGCTTTCATTTCCTGCGTATTGAGGGCGCTGTTGACGAGACTTTGTGTTTCCGGGTCGGTATTCGGGACCGTCACATCGAACGTAATTTCGGGTTGCGATAGCCGATCGCCGAGATGGATTATACAATCGACGGGGACCCGACGTTTCATATTTTCATCGTTGCTCATCAGCAGTGGGGCGAGCGAGGCCTTCACTTTATAGAGGGCCGTAATATTGAGTTGTGCATCGATCGGGTCACCGGTCCATTGGATCGAACTGCCCTGTTCGATTTCAAAAGTTCGTTCGATCAGGTTGACCAGCGAGAAACGGTAACTACCTTCCGAGAGCTGATAATCGCCATACATGGCAAATTCGTTGTTTCTTGGATTCACATGGAGGGTGAGGGTACCGTCACCGCGGGCTTTGATCATATCGCCTGAAGCCGGATCGACGACGAGTTGGAAGTCAGCATTTGGACGTACATTGACAACCATATTGATATCCATATCGCCCCGAGCAGTGGAACGTCTGCGCATTTTACGTTCGAACATCATACGTTTTCGCATGGCGACCGTGGTTGTATCGAGTTGGACTTTGGGATTCTCGACGAAGATGAAATCGGCTTCATCAATCGACTCCTTATCGCTCAGGGGCATATAGAAGGCAGAATTATCCTCGGTCGTTGCAACAATATCTATTTTGTTTCCGAGCTTATCACCACGCACATCGACTGCCCCCGAAGCAAATACAGTTCCGTAAAACAACTCATTATCCTGTTCTGTCGTTTTGAGTGCCAGAAGGTTTTGGGGTCTGATATTCACATCGTACCAGAAATTCTTAAAATAGTGGCTACCGAGACTCATATCGATGGTCGCGCTGTTGCCATGCTCGTCGTACAATCGTGCGGGCAAGAGGGTGAACACATTGTCTTTGACCGAGATTTCGCCCTCGGTCAGCGTGTAGGGTACATTGGTAAATTCGACAGTTGTTTTGAGCTTTTGCACACGAATCACCCCGTTCACCGAAGGATAAGCGCCCTGACCGGTCAATCTGAGAGAGGCATCGGCCACCCCTTCGGTATTTTTCAATACGCCTTGCAATACGGGTTGCAGGAGTGCCAAGTCGATCCCCGGCATATTGATATCAGCCATATAGGCTTTTTTCGACGGGCTGTAATAGCCTTGAATCAGGATATTGTCGGTATCGTCTTGACGGTAGAGACGGAACGCGGCACGTTCCGTCAGAAAGTCCCAACGGCTGTCGAAGACAGTTCCGGGCATAGGTATTTGATTGATCCGCACGCTGTCGAACCGCACCCGTGCGAGCATCAATCCGTCTTTGAGAGCGGAAGTCATATTCACATAGCCGTTGCAACGTCCTTCGATCGCATAACCGGCCCGGGCCGCGACTTGACCCAAAGGGGCGAGGTCGAAATCCCTCATCACGATTTTCAGGGTATCTTCACGGTTACGCGACGCGACACCATTGACGGCGAGTTCCTGTCCTCCGCCGAATACCCGGAAGCGGTCGACGACCACCTGGGTTGAATCATATACGATCCGCCGGGCCGTCACATGCCATTCCTGATCGCCGTGCACGAGCGTCGTAGGCAACAGTCTGAAATTCACTTGGGGGATACCGTTGAGAGCATTTCGGCCAAGTTCGGCGACAATACCTGCGAGCATATAGTTTTGCCTTTCGGGATCCGACGATTTGGTCTGTACGGCGATTCGGTTCTCCTTCACGCCACCGACCACCGAGAAGTCGGGCATATAGAAGTTTCCGGTAAACAGGTCGTCCGCCCGCACATAAAGGGAGATCGAGTCGGCCACATTTCGGGTATTGACATTCAGATTCGAGACAAACAGATCACCTCGCTCGATGTATTCGGAGATTAGCGAAAGGGAGAACTGGTCAGCGACGGGGTTGAACAGGAACGAAAGTTTGGTTCCTTCTGCGATCTGCAATCCGGGGACAAAAATCCCGGCCACATTATTTGCCTGTTTGACATTAGCCTTGAGCAAATAGTAGTTCGAGGCGTCGGCGGCGGGTTTCACATCGAGTCCTTCGGCCTCCATACGGACCATCTCCTGCTCAGCAGTCTGCGCATTGACATCCGTCATCTCCTGTTGAGCCAGGGAAGGCAAATACCCTGCGAGTGTATTTTTGAAATACGCGATGATGTTGCGATAACTGAGGCGTCCTCTCATTTCGACATCGGCGAACGAAGAGTACATACCGAGCAATTTGCTCTCGTCAGTGTTGGTTCCGACAAATCGGATCTCGCCGGTCTGGACCGAATCGACAGGATTGACATACAAAAGGTCCCTGACGATGATTTCGCCATTGATATTATCCAGTTTTGTTCCGCTTCCATGGGCCCTGACACGGCAACTGAGCACAGAGAGACTATCTCTCCGGTTCACCATAAGGGCATAGAGATCGGCATGCTTGAGATCGAGGTCGAAATCATAGACGGGGATTTTTTGTTTAAAGTCGAATTCCCCGTTCCAATCCAATTTCAGATTGGGATCCTGGCTACCGACATACCCCATGAATGTTTTGTCTCCGAACAGGCCATTGACATCGATATCATGATATGTGTACCCGTTGAATTCCGCCTCGACGATTTTGGTTTCGGCATTTGCATAGAAATCGTCCTTCCCCACCCCTCCATCGGCACGGGCATTGATCGAAACACGGCCCAGTTCCGGTATCTCCAGCAAAGTTCCTAAATCGAAACCCTGAAGGTCAGCCCGGGCATTGAATCCCATCGTACCGCGGGCGCCGTCGCCGGTTTCGGCCTGCAATGCGAGGTTTCCGAGATCTGTTTCAAACCGGCCCTGCGTCTTAAATCGGCGCAAACTACCCTCGAACTTTCCGGCACAGGTCCAGTTTTCCACTTTTCCGAGCCATGTCATGATCCGGTCGACGGGACGGCCGTTGGAGAGATCCTGAACGATCGTTTCAATGTCGCGCGAGGTAGTCTTCAGATTTTTCAAATCGATTTTGAGACGCATGCGCTCCACGTCAGGGAGATTGTATACCCCGAAATCCGCAGCCAGGCGGGTTTCGGGCAGTTCGAGGTTTCGGATCTTACCCTCGAGAGCCGCAACCGGCCCCGTCACGGCCATCGAAACATTACGATAAACTGCCTGCCACCTGCGGAGCTTCGGGGCGAAACAACCTATCGTTTGGTAACTGACGGTCGAACCGGTCATATCGGCCTCGATACGGACCTCTTCCAGAAAATTCTTGTACGCCTTCCATTCGGGATATACAAAATAGAGGTAGT
Organism: uncultured Alistipes sp.; assembly: GCA_949283215.1. GTDB lineage: Bacteria > Bacteroidota > Bacteroidia > Bacteroidales > Rikenellaceae > RGIG1874. Next base: position 5,907 of record CASDSC010000145.1, read on the forward strand.
TCATATCGAGATCGGAGCCATTAGCACGTAAGGCCAGACGATTGAAATACATCCCTTTGCCAGACACGGAGAAATCCCCGGCTGCGAGATTTTCGAGCACGAAACCGCTTTTTTCCCGGAACGCGAGACGGTCGATTGCCAGGGAGACGCTGTCCCGCACGACACCGATACCCGAGACCTGTAGGGCAAAATCCTTGACATCGAGATCGGTAAAATTGACCCCATCCCGATCTTTCCGTTCAAACTTTCTCAATTTGAAATGGACACTGTCAAGGGTCAATGAGGCAGCAGCCAGTTTGAATTGTCCTTTTTTCTCGCGGGGTGTTTTTCTCTTCAACGGAGCCAGTACCCGTTTGATGTTCATGGTCCCGGTACTATCCTGTTGAAGGAAGAAATCGACACGGTTCAAAGCGACGCGTCCCAAAGCGAGATGCCCCGAGACAAAGTCAAACTGCGTTACGGGGACCCGGATATTTTTACAATACAAAAGTGTATCTCCCTCATGGTCTTCGACATACAATCCATCTACGGCCACATTATTGAACAATCGGAGATGGACGCGATCGATCGACACCGTGGTACCGAGTTTTTCCGAGGCCCAACGTGCGGCATGTCGGACGACAAAGTTTTGTACGGGAGGGAGGTTCAACAGGAGCGATACGACCACGGGTATTACGATTCCAGCCAGTATCAGCGACGATACGACCGAAAGAAATATCTTAATCGTTCTACCCATTTCGTTCCTTTACACCGGCTCGATCTCTATTCGGGATCGGGCCTGTTCAACAAATCTTTTACCCTCTACACGCACCCATACGCCCAGTTCTCTCAAAAATCGAGTAACCGAAAACGTTTTCTCACCTCAGCCAGGGAGTATCGCTGGAAGTGCCACCACTCATCGGGATTCTGGTCGAGTTTTACCCGATTCATCAACATCCCGAGACGCTGACGGTTCACGAATGCCTGCCTGCACATGCGGCCTGCCGCGATCCACTCTTCCTCATGTCCGACATGCGAAATCGGATCAAAACAATCGAACGGGCAGCCCATATCGAGAGGTTGCCCATCGGGGCCAACCAGGGTCAAATCGACCGCCACGCCATAATTATGATATCCGCCGACCTCCGGATCGGCCACGTAACGGGCTTTGGGGGTTCCGGCCACCTGCGCATACATATACCGTTGGATACTGACGGGTCTGGCCGCATCATAGATCAACAACCGGCAACCGTTGCCCTCATTTTCGAGTTGCTGCTGAGCCAGCACGAGCGCCTCAGCAATTTCGGGGACCAGGAAGGCCTTTTTCAATTCGCCATAGAGGTTACATCCCGTAAAATTGTCGGTTGTAGCATATTTCAATTCGACCCCGATCCGCGGGTCCATATCCTGTATGTCCACCAATCCGGCCTCACGAAACCTCTCTTCCAGATTTCGCACCGAACCTATATGCACATTTTCCATTGGTTTCATGGCACACGCAACGTGAATCAGTTCCTCAGGACACTCAACATTTTCGGCTCCAAGATACCGATATTCCCGACCGAGGGAATATGGTCCTCGAAGTTTTAAAATCGAGATTTCGCCCTACAATATCGATTTTACCATCCATAGTTTCCGTTCCGTTCTTTTCTGCGTCAGCGAACGAAATAAAGGTCATGTAATTGACATCCTTCATGTCGACCGGCACGGACGCATCGAAGATCAGTTTGAATTCCGCGCCGAGCGTAGGAGCTGCATACATGGAATAAAACGTATTCTCCTGTTCGGTCGGATACTTGATGGTCAACTCGGCAGTATACTGGATATAATCGTCCACATCAAACTCCTCCTTACATTTTTGAATACAATATGCGGGCACTTCATTCGTAATCTCAATCCCTTTGACAAGCGGTACGGCACTTTCCGCATCACCCATAAAGAATGCAACATTGTAGTTCATCTCATTCCGATTTGTAAACCGGACATGACCGTTTTCATCCGGATCGTTCAGTCTGATTTTCACGCCATAGCATAGTTTTTCGACGATTTTCCTCGCCACCTCGTCATCGGGCAGATAAAAACCTGGACGTGCACGGTCCGGGATCCCCGGATCCAACGTATCGATCCACGTGCAAAGATCAGCACTCTGAATTTCCTCCCTGAAATAGTAGGAATTGTCATTCAATATTTTATCGAGTTCGCCCGTACCCCCATCCGGAGAATCATTACGTTTGAGGACAAGATATGATTTGACCTGTATCCGATCATTGGCGAACGGACGCCTTGGGTCTTTAAAACAGCGGGTATCGAGCAGCGACTGTTTCAAATAGAGCAGTCCTTGTTCCTGTGTAAGATGCACTTTATATTGTTCATCCTTTTTCAACAATCTGCAGCTGTTTTCGATATAGCGCAAATAGTTTTCCGAGAGGTGAGCACTGCCGCAGAACGATTCGATACAATTCTGCAGAATTTTTCGTATCGACTGATTGTTATAGAGCTTTCTAAGCAAACGATGGTTATCTCCGGTCAGGATTTGCACCAGTGCATCCTGTAACGACTCTTCGAGTTCCTTTTCTGCCCCCCACTGATATACCAGGTCGATGATAATTACGCCGAGGACGGCACCGATACCGCAATTGGCAAAAGCGACCAGCAACGGAGGCAAATCCATATCCTCCCGGGCATCGAGTAGAATGATAATAAAACACAAAGCCAGAATCAATCCCGAAGTGATGTAGGCATACCGGTAATTGCGCCATTTGTTGGCCGATTTACGGGAGATCATGAACGGAAGAAGGTAATTTTAAGTTATACGCAGACAAAGATAGTAAAATCCGGTCAACAGAATGGAAGATACAGGAGTTATTTCACGACCAAGCCTCATGGTTTTGCTTGCCCACCCGCGGGGGATGGTTATGATTCTGACATTTTCAGATCAGCAATCGGAA
>CASDSC010000146.1 GCA_949283215.1 uncultured Alistipes sp.
ATTATAGGCCAGGATAACTGCTTCGTCCTGAGCTTTGGACACATATTGCAACACACAACGATTCGTCGTGTATGGTGATTGCAACCGATACAAATCACCATTTTGGATGGTCTCACGAATCTGTTTATACAAGGCAATCTTTTCCCGTGCGACCGCTTTTTCCTCTTCGCTCCACGCTGTGATGTTGTGACCGACGCCCAACAGACCTGCCATCGACACATCGAAACGGAATGCCAAAGAGGGTTGTTGACGATGCCAATCTTCCGAGGTCACCAAAGTCAACATTGAATTGGCAGGGAAGATACCCAAATATGAATATTGCAAGAAAATACGTTCCAGAGGATCGGTATTGTCACTCAACCAGTTGAGATCAGTCCGACGCATCATACCGATATCGATACGTCCACCGCCCGACGCACAATTTTCAAACCACACATCGGGAAATTCGCTGCGCAAACGATCATACAGTTTGTACATATTTTCGACATAACGTACACGGACTGCCCGTTGTTCATCCTTATCTGCCGAGGGGAAACCCGGTTCAGACAACGGACGGTTCATATCCCATTTGATATATTTAATGTTGTTCTCGCGCAATAATTTTGCGTAGCATTCATACAAATATTCACACACATCCTCACGAGCCAAATTGAGCATCAACTGATTGCGCGCCTCATGACGCGTCCGAGTCGGGAAATGGAATACCCAATCAGGATGTGCACGATACAAATCACTATTGGGGTTCACCATTTCAGGTTCGATCCACAAAGCGAAATCAAGGCCCATGGCATTAATGCGATCAATCATCGGACTTAGGCCATTGGGGAATTTCTCCTTATCGACTTCCCAATCGCCCAAACCGCCATTGTCAGAAATACGACCTTTAAACCATCCATCGTCCATCACAAACATTTCAACACCCAGATCTTTGGCGATTTCAGCCAGCGCAACTTGATTTTCTTCATTCACCCCAAACCAAGTCACATACCAACTGTTGTAAACAACAGGACGTATCTTACCGCGATGTGTAGCCGGCTGTATTTTTTCCCGGATATAATCCGTCATGAGATGCGTTACACCCTCTTCACCATCACGCGTATAACCGAATATGATTTTGGGTGAAACCACATTTTCTCCCGGATGCAGATTGATCTCCTGATCCCAGAAATTCATACCACCCGTAATCTGCACATTGCCGCTGCTCGATTTTTCGAAATCCAGTCGCCAGTTACCACTGTAGTCGATCGTACCGAACCATGCTGGTCCCTGATCATCACAACCGCTGTCTTTGGGCCGCACAATAAACGTAGATGAACCGAACGAACGGAAATCCTTGACTTGAAGCGTTTTAACACCCATTGTAAGTTCCGTAGTCTGAGGCCGCATTTCACGTCCCCAAATTCCCGAGAAATGGGTCAATTCATAAATATCTTTCGGCAAATAGACAGTACCGGACTGCAAATTTTCCACTTTAATTGTACCCTTTTTTCCCGTATTGCATACCTCTACCCATTTTTCGATCAAATCGTATTCGGGCAACACGCGGATATACGAAATAACATCCAATGGATAATATTTGTCACGCTGCGTGATCTTCAAGGTATGGTACCCGTCCGCGTCCACAGGTAAAATATCGGCTTTCACGTAGGTCAGCTCGATATCACGCACCTGATCGGGAAAGACCACCTCAAGCATGGGGGTTCCCTCAACGAAACCGCCCCTTACAGGAATCTCATTTCCCATATCGCCGTGAATCGACCGTTGGGCTTTTGCTTTATCGCCATAATAGACCGAGATAATCTGATCTTCCCACAAGCCTAAATGGTAGACCGACGATTTGGTCGACAGGGTCCATGCAACCCCGTCCTCTCTGGTTTTGATAACAGGTTCTGTCTGCGCCAGGGCACTCAGCACACTACTGCCCAGCAACATAAGGCTGATCAATACAGTCTTCATAAGATTTATTTTTGGGTTATTCTAAAAATGCCACTTTTATATGTTCCGTACACAGGGAATATATAGCCCACTTCCATCAGTCGGGCCCCTGTATAGAGTTGAGGATCGCCCTCGATCTCATACATTGCATCGGGATTCAAGCCCCGCAACTTGATCAATTCGCTTTTCCTCGTATCAGGTCGCGAATTGACCGGATAATCCGCCAAATTATAGACACAAACCACCGCCTCACGTTTATCCTCACCCACAAACTGCAATGCGCTGCGGTTCGTTTCATACGGAGAAACTAACCGATAATGGGTCCCGAACTGCACAAGCGGACGAATCTCTTTGTACAGAGCGATTTTCTTCCGGGCAATCTCACGATCGGTCTCGGACCAGTTGACGATATTGGCCCCCACCCCCATCAGGGCATGCATGGCCACATCGAATTTGAATTCGAGAGAAGGATTGGCTCCATGCCAGTCTCCGTCGCAGACCAGATTAAGCATCGTACTGGCAGGCAAAACGTTCAGGAAAGAGTATTGCATCATCACTCGATCGAGCGGATCGCAATTATCGCTCACCCATCCCAAATCCATATGAGCCAACATACCGAGATCGGCCCGGCCACCTCCACCCGAACAGTTCTCGAACCAAACCTCGGGGAATTCGCGTCTCAATTCAGAAATCAAGCGGTAGAAATTCTCATAATATTTCAAACGGACAGCCCGCTGATCCTCCACCGGCCAGTCCGGAGCTCCCGGATCCGATAACGCCTGGTTCACATCGATCTTGATATACCGGATATTGGTTTCACGCAATATATCGGAAACGCATTTGTAAATATACTGATAGACATCCTCCCGTCCCAGATTCAGCAGAATCTGCGGCCGACGCCCTGTCACATCACGATTTGGAAAATGGAAAATCCAATCAGGGTGTTTCTTAAACAGATCGCTTTCTTGACTGACCGTTTCGATTTCGAACCAAAGTCCCACATCGAGACCGATCTCATTGATCCGATCGACCATCGATTTCAATCCATTCGGGAATTTAACCGGGTCGGGTGTCCAATCACCCAATGCATCATATCCCGTACGACGTCCCCGGAACCATCCGTCATCGAGGACAAACATTTCTACACCTAAATCTTTAGCCACCTTGGCCAGTTCCACCTGATTCTCCTCATTTACCCCAAATCCGGTCACAAACCAGCTATTATATACGATTGGGCGCAAATCGCGACGATGCGAAACAGGCAATACCTGATCCCGTGTATAGGAGGCCATACTTTGCGAGGCACCCTCCATACCGTTCCGGGTATATCCGAGTAACATCTTGGGAGAGGTGAACTTTTCACCCGGTTTTAATGTCACCGACTGATCCCAGAAATTGGCTCCTGCAGTAATCTGCAATTTCCCGATCGCATGACGATCGAACGTCAATTCTGTCTCGGGGGACTTGGCAAAATCGACCCGCCAGTTGCCACTGTAACAAACGGCACCGAACCATACATCACCTTCCGTTTCCGAAGTCTCACCCACAGGCCTTACTGCAAAAAACGAACTACCGTATGATTTAAAATTTCGGACAGCCAACGATTTCATTCCCGGAGTCAATACCGTACGATAGGGCTGATATTCATGTCCCCACATTCCGGAAAGATGAGTCAATTCATGATCACCGCGTGGCAGAAAGACCGAGCCGGACTGACAATTTTCAAGCAAAATATCCGCCCCCTTTTTCCCTTTATCAAGGTTTTCTACCTCGATCCACTTCTCCATCAAATCGTACTCGGGAAGCACACGGATATATTCTGTTACAGACAACGGATAGTGGCGATCCCGCTGCACAATGCGCAAAACGGGATAACCATCTATATGCAATGTATCGGCATGATCGAAGACCAGTTCTATATCCCGCACATGATCAGCATAGATAACCTCCAAAGCCGGAGTAGAACTTGAAAAACCGCCCCGGACAGGAACCTCGTCTCCGAACGGACGAGCCAACACGTCGCCTTGATACGCATCGCCGAAATAATAGTGCTTCACTACGCTATCGGGACCGACTCCGAGTTGATAAACCGACGACTCGGTATAAATCGCCCATGCATTCTGTTCCGGCAGACATACGATCGTACCGGGCTGGGCGTACGATACCCCGCCCAGTACGATCCCCAACAACAACACCATCAACCTGTTCATAACTCAACCTTTCACTATCTGTTATTATTCATAATCTGATGAATCTGGACGCCCTGATGGTTGTTATCCAGACAAGCTGCTTCATTGAAATACCGTGCCGCTGCGTCATGTTCTCCACGACCCATATGTCCCAACCCCATCAAATACAAACAATGTATACGGTTGCGACGTGTCATGTCATCTTCCCATATCTGCAAATCGGGCAATGAGACAGCGAAGTAGTCCATCTTGAAAATATCGTCCAGATGTTCTTGTCCATATCCGATCAATCGATCGAAGCGTTCTTGCGCCTGAGCCGTTTCACCTAATTTCAGCAATGCAAGCCCCTGATAAAAGATCTTATCCGGTTTTTGGTCATTATAATACATCGCTGCTGCCGGCTCACTCAAGCCCTTGCTGGCGGCCAAGAAACATTGTTTGGCTTCGTCCTGACGTCCGAGTCCTTCAAGTGCACACCCCTTGAAATAATTAAAATCGTTCTCCTGGGCTCCCTGCAACTTGCCTTCTCCCAAATTGGGTGGATATACGAAACACTGTTCAATCCACTCCAAGGCTTTCGCATAATCATGTTTCGCCAACAGCTGTTTGACAAGTTCCACGCGAGCCAATTGGTATTGGGCCGGGACTTTCCCTTCACCGCCTTCCCACGGATGGAATTTTCGACTATCAATCATTGCAATCGCCTCTTCGTAACGACCCAATTGATTGAGCAGCGTCGCATATTCCAGGTAAAGGTCATCACGACCGAAAGCAACTTTCTTATTCTGATCGAGGTGAGCCAAACGGAACTCATGCGAACGATTGATTCGTTTGTATAATTGATCGAGTTCCATCAGGATACGTCCGTCCGTCTGATCGAGAGCAAAGGCTTTTTCGAGTAATTCGACAGCACGTCCGGCATCATGCAATTTATTGAAGCTGGCAAGCGCAAGGTTCCGTAATACGGTTGGATAGGTATCGTCTATCTCAATCGATTTTTCCCATGCTGCAATTGCTTCCGGATACTGACGTTTATCATACCATATATCGCCCAGCAAATACAACGCTTTCGATGCTTTATCATATGCTCGAGACGCATACTCAAGTGCAATAATTGCTTCGAGTCGATTGGGGAAGAACGGATCTGCGGGTAGCACCTCAGCTTTTTTGATTGTCTCCAGCGATTCGGTATGACGCCCCAATGAAGCTAACGCCCACGCTTTATAATAATACAGCATTGGACTCGGGGACTGAACTCCTTCTTCGGCAAAATCGGCCACAGCAACCATTTCAGACCAACAACCCGCCCCTGCATAGTCGAGTATCAATTCCTCGTAATTATGATTGTCCTCACGCATCAATTGTTGCAGCGCTTTACGTGCCGCCACGTCTCCCGACATAAGACAAGATTCGAACGACACACCATAATTGAACGGATCTATTTTCAAAGACTCCTCGATCAACGCCCGAGCTTCCGCCTCACGTCCCAAATTTCGCAGAATAATGGTTTTCAAATGGCGTGCACGATGATTGTGCCAATTACGCAGTAAAGCATTGTCAACCTCATCAAGCGCACGATCCCAATTACCTGCAGCTACAGACAGCTGAGCTAACGCATAGTACCCGGGTCCCTGCCAAGCAGCATTCCAGCATGCTTTATAAAATGCGTCATAAGCCTCCTCGTTCCGTCCCTGGAATTTCAGCGCAACGCCCAAATTATAATACGGTTCGCCATCATAGGGATTCGGATTACGCTCGGTAAGCGTCGCAATGGCCTGGCGCAAATAGGGTTCTGCTTTGACAAATTGTCCTTTACGGATCAAAAGCAACCCCATCGCATTATTATTCCGCACATCACTCGGATCACGCCGCAGTGCTTCCAAATAGTAATCCTCAGGACGATACGTGGCATGACGATATTGTTCGAGATGCAAACCTGTCAGATACAATTGCTCCGTAGAAGCAACATCCTGCGGGTCAAGCGCTGCTTTTGCCGGTTCCGGAGTAGGTTTAGTCCCCTTGGGTTCCGGGCTCCACGACAAAAGAACACGTCCTGACTGATCGTATACTGCCGCCATACAAGTTTCATCCAATCCGTCGAGCGCCACAATCTGTTCAAATACCTCTTCGACCGTCAGCGTCCGCTCGGTTTCGAACAAAGTACGACCGGCTTTCGAAACAACGATCCGTACGTTATCGAGTTTACGCACAGCCAGCAATTTCAACACGACACCGCCTGCCGTCTCCTCCAAATTCATAATCAAATCGCGCGAGGCATTTTTCACAACACCCAGTTCGCGATATGGGATGAAATATTGTGTAAAGGTCTTTTGTTCATAGGGCTGCAGCCAGGTAAAGTCGGGTTGGTTGTCAGTAAACACACCGGCCATCAATTCGATATACGGGCCATCGGAATCGGTCAAGTTACGATCCCACGCCTGACCAAAATCACCGTTACCCCAAGTCCATTGCTTTTTACCCGGAGAGACATGATGATCGGCCACATGCAAAACGCCGCCGCGAGAATCATTCTCGTATCCGCCGACAAAATCATAACGCGACTGAATGGCCATGTATGAGGTCGGCACAGGGATATTCTTATACCGCGAAATATCGACCCCCGCAGAATAATCCATTTTGTAATATACGCCCGTAGCAATTGGATAGGTCGAAACATCCCGTTTGCCATGATCGAACACAGCATGCACGTCTGCAGGGAAAACCGATTGATAATAGTAGTTGACCGCTACGGCAGGATTGGCCCACCACAAGAAAGTCTGCGGAACCGGTGTCGGATAATACAATTTCCCCCGGATTTCTAGACGTGCGCAACCAGGACGTAATGTAAAACCAGCCATACCTTTTTGATGGAACATGCGCTCTTGTTCGTTCACCCAAACCGTCACCGTACCATCGTCTTCTTTTTCGATCGTAAAATCAATGGGCAGATAGGTACTGGGACGATGGTGCTGAGGCCAGTTAAACTCGATACCACCCGAAATCCACGGCCCGGTCAATCCCACCAACG
>CASDSC010000147.1 GCA_949283215.1 uncultured Alistipes sp.
TCATGAGGTGGAGGAGCGTTCGATCCGTTTGGGAGTCAATCTGACAGCCCCGGATCCCATCGTTGTAGAGAAAGAAGGTGAGGTACAGACGAAACTTGCGATGTGGTTGGACAACCCTCAACGTAAGTTATCGCCGACGTCATTTTCCGCCTATTTGGATTGTCCGCTCAAGTTCTATTTCCGATCGGTCGCCGGTTTGCAGGTGGACGAAACGATTGGCGGTGAGGTCGATATGCCGATGTTCGGAACGATTCTTCATAAAGCGATGGAGCTCTTGTATCGTCCCTTGATCGATAAACCTCATCCCGAGACGCTGATCGCCCGTATGGTAGGGCGTCCTGTGGTGGATGAGGCGATTGCTCAAGCTATCCGTAGCGAATATCTGCATGATGAACAGTTAGCTGAAGAGGAGTGGAGCGGCAATATCCTTTTGGTGCGCGATATCGTCCGGAAATATCTGAACAGTTGTATACTCCCGTGGGATGCTGCGCATGGCGGTTTTGTTATACGAAAACTCGAACATCCGATTTCATGTCCCGTAACTTTTGTGAGCGAAGGCGTCGAACGGACAGTTTGGTTTGGTGGATTGGCCGACCGTATCGATCTGCTTGAGGATGGTGTCTTGCGTATTGTCGATTATAAAACCGGCCGGCCACATCAGGGATTCAATGGGGTAGAGGCGCTTTTTTCGTCCGAGGCCGAGTTGCGTAATCCGGCTGCGTTACAAACTTTGTTGTATGGATTGATGGTTAATGAGGAGGGACGGTACGAAAGTCAGCCGGCGCTTTATTATGTGCGTGAGATGAATCGTGAGGACTTTTCGCCTTTGTTGCGAGACGCTGGGGAACCTGTTGTGCAGTGGTCGTCCTATCGGGATGATTTGTTGGCCCATCTGCGGATGAAACTCGAGGCATTGTTCGATCCGACCATGCCTTTTACGCAATGCGAAGATCGTAATGTATGTGACTTTTGTGATTTCAGAACGATTTGCCGACGGTAGAAGTGTCATGTCTAAAATCTGGGATTATGAGACGAATGGCTTTTGTACTGTGTTATTTTGTCTTGGGCGTTCTGACGACTGTCCAGGCGGAAGGGCCTGAAGTGTCGGCTCGTTGGAATGCAGAAACGACTGATTGGACTCGTAAACTGGAGATCGGGGATTGGGGAATGGACCGTCCCGGTTATCCTAAAGGATTATACATTGAGGGCGTGACAGTCAAAGAGGGGCGAAAGGTGAAAAATCCGGTTATTTATGACAATGATGTGTATGATGATGTCATTGATGACGAGTGGACGTTCGTTATGGCCAGTCTGGGACAACTGAATCTGGTGGGACAGGTGCTGACGCCGGTATATGCAGAAAGTTGGAAGTTCTATTGGGGTGATGAGTGGATTGCAACGGCACGCGAGGCAATGGGTCGTGCTCGCGAAGCTGGCTTTGATATGCGGCGTATCCCTGAGTTTAAAGTGGGAACCGAAGCTCCTACAGAGAAAGAGGGTGAACGGAAAGATTCGGAAGGCGCGCGTTTGTATGTGGAGTTAATCAATAAGTATTACCGGAAGAACCCGAAACTACCTGTGTTGATCAATGTCGGAGGTCAAGCTGCTACACTGGCTTCCGCATATTGTATTGATCCGTCGATTGCTGAAAAGTGTATCGTATATTATACCGATATGGGGGATTATAACGGCGATTATCGATGGGCATCCGAATTGATTGCGCGACATTTTAGAGTAGTGAATTTTGGCCGTCCCGGTGCTTGGTGGCGTTCAAAATTGTATCAGAATGAATGGAATGTGTTTCCCCGGCCGGAATATCGGGAGGCGTGGGATAATGACGAAAATAGTGGAGAGTGGCATTTGTTGTCACAAACAGGTAATCCATTGCTTGTGTATATGGTCAATGGTTTCTTTCGGGGACGGAAAGAGATATGTTGTTCAGGATGGAAGGCTGATGGTTATTGTGATGGAACATTTATGCATGCATGGATACCGTCGATGTTTCCGTCCGCTAAGTTGTGTGACGTGCGGAGAGGCGCAGTGTTGCAGGTGACTGAGTTTGGCCCTGACCAAGAGGCGTTGGTCAAACAACAGTCGATGGAGGTTTTGCTTGATCCGCGGGCCTATGGTAAGAAATGTTGGAAGTGTAATTCCACGCGATAAAAAATCAACTATCGAGCAGGGGAGGATAATACACGAAAAACAGGCCGTCTCGGAGATATCGGAGACGGCCTGTTTTTGCTTATGACTGTCAGTTTAGTAGATTGTCATCAATTCGCGGTATTTCGGAAGCGGCCACAATTGGTCGTCGACGATCAATTCGAGTTTGTCGATATGGTAACGGATATCGTCGAGATAAGGTCTTACCTCAGCTTCATATCCCATTGTCCGTTCCGCGATATTTTCGACATTGTTCCATTTTTTGCGCGATTCCGTCATCTCGGCTGTGTGGGCACGGATATATTTGACATGTTCGGCGATTTTGCGAATCGTTTTGATCTCTTCGGCTGCCATGTCTTCAAAATCTTGCGGGAAAATCGCTTTGATTCCCTTGACGTTCTCGATCAGTACATTTTGGTACTTGATGGCGGTCGGAATAATGTGATTGGCCGCCAAGTCTCCGATTACGCGTGATTCGATCTGTATTTTCTTGAGATAAGTTTCGTTTTTAACTTCATATCGTGCCTGCAACTCTGTCCGGTTGAGAATGCCATGGCGTTCGAGCAGTGCCACGCTTGAGGGCTTGAGGTATTCGCGGAAGGCCATCGGTACATTGCTGATCCCTTCGAGACCCCGTTTGGCTGCCTCCTTGAGCCACTCTTCACTGTATCCATTCCCTTCGAAACGGATGTTTTTCGATTCTTTGATGTATTTGCGAATGACCTGCAGAATCGCCTCGTCTTTTTTGATATTCTTTTCGATCAGCGCATCTACTTCGGCTTTGAATCGGATCAGTTGCTCTGTTACGGCGGCGTTGATAATGATCAATGGGGGCGCACAGTTGCTCGACGAACCGGTGGCTCTGAACTCGAACCGGTTTCCGGTGAAGGCAAACGGCGAGGTGCGGTTCCGGTCCGTGTTGTCGAGCAGGATTTCGGGGATTTTCCCGATATCGAGTTTGATTTCAGTCTTTTCGTCCGGCGAGAGTTTCTTGTCGCTGATTCGCTTTTCGATCGAATTGAGGATGGCGTCCATCGTCGAACCGGTGAAAACCGACAAAATAGCCGGTGGAGCTTCGTGCCCTCCGAGACGATGCGCATTCGTTTCGCTGGCAATCGACGCCATCATCAGCGTGCCGTAATCTTGGGCTGCCTTGAGCGTGCTGACGAAAAAGGCGAGGAACTGCATGTTGTTTTTCGGAGTTTTGCCCGGTGCGAGCAGATTGACACCCGTATTGGTGGCCAGAGACCAGTTGCAGTGTTTACCTGACCCGTTGACTCCCATGAACGGTTTTTCGTGGAAAAGCACTTTGAGTTTGTGCTTCGAAGCGATTTTCCGCATAATGGTCATGAGCAGCGTGTTGTGGTCGACAGCGATATTGGCCTCCTCGAACATGGGGGCACATTCGAACTGGTTGGGTGCCACCTCATTATGCCGCGTTTTGAGCGGAATCCCGAGACGGTAGGCCTGCTCCTCAAAATCTTTCATGAAATTGCTGACTCGTTCGGGTATCGCACCCCAGTAATGGTCGTCAAGCTGCTGATCTTTGGCGGCAGTGTGCCCCATCAGCGTACGGCCTGTCTGCATCAGGTCGGGACGTGCATTGTAGAGAGCCTCGTCGACAAGAAAATATTCCTGTTCCCAACCCAATGTGGCGACAACTTTCGTTACATCCTTGTCGAAATATTGGCAAACGTCAACTGCTGCTTTGTCGAGTGCTGCGAGCGATTTGAGTAAGGGAGTTTTGAAGTCAAGGGCTTCTCCGGTGTATGCAACGAAAATACTTGGGATGCAGAGTGTCTGGTCAATGATGAAGGCAGGCGATGAGGGGTCCCAGGCCGAGTATCCGCGAGCTTCGAACGTGTTGCGAAGACCTCCATTAGGGAATGACGAGGCATCGGGTTCCTGTTGTACGAGCAGATCGCCGCGGAACGTTTCGAACGAGCCCCCGCCCCAGAGCGGTTCGAAGAAGGCGTCGTGTTTTTCGGCTGTCGAGTCGTTGAGGGGTTGAAACCAGTGGGTGTAATGGGTGGCACCCCGTTCCATAGCCCAACACTTCATGCCGAGTGCGACCTGGTTGGCTACTTTGCGGTCGATGCGTCGATTTTCTTCGATGGCGGTATTGACGCTTTCGAATACATCTTTGGGAAGGTATTGACGCATTTGTTCTCGGTCGAACACGTCTGAACCAAAATAGTCCGAGATTTTTTTGTCGTTATGTTTAAATTCGACGAAAGCACGTCGGGAGATTTCGTCGAGTGCTTTGAAACGTAATGTTGTCATGCCTGGGAGGAATTTGATTGTTTTGCTTTGCAAATGTAGATTTTTTTCTGTAATTTATGTAAAAATATGGGGTGTTTGGTCGAAATGTTGGAATATTTTCTGTTTTTACTCCTTTTTTGAGAGGGTGTGTCGGGTAAACCTTGTGAAAATATAAGTAATGGTCGGTTGTTTTAATGGGGATTCTTCTCTGTGAATAGGTGTGCGATTCTACAGAGAAGAAATCTGAAGATTCCTTCCGGGTATATATAATATAGGTCTCCTATGGGATATACAGGGGCTGTTGGTTAGTCGAAGGATTGCATGCCTGATTGAGCGATCCGGATGATACGTTGGTAGCTTGCCGGATCGAGCTCGAGGAAAAAGTAGTGGATCGGGTCGACACGCATCCCGTTCTTTTTTACCTCGTAATGCACATGCGGCGCAAGCGAGAGTCCGGTATTCCCTGATAAGGCAATGATTTCTCCCCGGTTGACACGTTGCCCCCGACGGACCGTAACCTTACTCAGGTTGCTGTACACTGTTTCGTACCCATTTCGGTGATTGAGAACGACGGTAATTCCAGCATTGGTTTGTCTGGTGATGATCTCTTTGACCGTGCCATCCGCCGTGGCAAACACTCGAGTCCCCTCGGGTACCGTGTAGTCGACGCCTTGGTGAGCAGTTAACGTTTTATAGAATGGATGGATACGCATGCCGTATGATGCGGTCAAAAGAGTCAATTCAGGGTTGTTGACGGGCTGGATACCCGGGATGTTGTTCGTGCTGTCCCCAAGTGCTTCCACCCGGTTCCGCAGATTGTCGTATGCTTGTGTCAAACGCCCTAAATTGTTTTCGAAAAGGCGAAGTTTGGAAGTGAATTCGTCTCCCAATTCGCGGTTCGATTTCTCGAGCAGGTTTTCATATGCCTGCCATTGGTCGGTTGCGAATTGCCCCTCGAAATCGTATGGCTCGGCCTCGAAAAGCAGGTTGAATACGTTGCGGTCACGCTCTATGACGTTGTTGAGTACCACCTCAAGGGAGTCGTATCGGGCACTGAGAATTTGGTATTCGTGTTTGAGTTTGGCCGTCGAACGTTTCATCTCGTATTCGACCGGAGTGTCGAACAAGAGTGAGAATCCAATATAATAAATGACGGCCATCCCGATCCAGGCCAATACATGGATCAGCACGCGCAAGGCATCACGTTTGAAACGTTGACGCGGATCGTGGCCGGGAGGATGCAGTTTATCTTGTTTGTGGCGGAACATATCAGTCTGCTTCGAATGTGGTGGTTTGTGCCGATTCGATGATCTTCGCGAATTCGGCTTCGCTCATGTCGCGGCGGAAATAGTTGAATGGATCGACATGTCGCCCCCGGTAGATTACTTCGTAGTGTAGGTGTGAGCCAGTGGAGCGTCCGGTGTTACCCACTTCGCCGATTATCTCGCCTCGTTTTACCTGCTGTCCAGGGCTGACGAGGATTTTGCTTAAGTGGGCATAGCGGGTACGGTAGCCGTATCCATGGTCGATCAGCACCTGCTTGCCGTATCCGGCAAGGGCGTTATCCTTAGTGACGGTTCCGTTGCCCGTTGCATAGACGGGGGTCCCAATAGGACTTCCGAAATCGATCCCTTCGTGTCCGATGTACCGTTTGAGAACAGGATGGAGGCGCATTCCGAATTTCCCGATGTTGCCACGGATTTTTTTCCGATCGATAGGCATGATGGCGGGAATGGCCAATGCCATGTCTTCTTTGTCGAGCGCCAGGGTTTGCATCTCGTCGAGCGAACGTGACTCGAGATAGAGCAGCCGGTTGAGGTCATCAAGATCATGCCAGGCCTGGGTCATGAGCGGTGTGTATGGGTCTCCGGCGAGTCGGGCGTATCGTGTGTCGGGATAGGGATCGTACAGACCAGGAATGTCGAGGGTGTCAGCCGCGAATAACGAACGGTACACATTGTTATCCCGATGTTTGATTTCGGCCAGTTTTTTGTTGGCAGCAGCAATTTTATCCTGCAGAATGTTGTATTTGAACACCAGTTCGTTGTTGTTCCTGGCGATTCGATACATTTTGGGAGTGTAAAAGAAGTAAGAGAAGAGCAGGTTGACGATCGAGGCAAGGATAAAACCGATCAGGACCTTCCGTAAGAACCTGTAAAACCGTATCTTGAAGGGTGCGGCGATCAGTTCATAGGTGAAAGTCTGTGGGTTGAATTTATATTGCCTGTACGCCATGTCGGAAAAATCTTCTTACTGGATTTGACAAAATTAGACGAAAATGACTAATTTTACAACCTATTTTAAGCGAACGAAATTCAGCCGATATTATTTTATAATTGTACATGGAATCAAACAAGATCCGCGAGACATTCCTCGACTTTTTCCGCAGCAAGGGCCATACGATTGTGCCCTCAGCTCCGATGGTAGTCAAGAACGACCCTACGTTGATGTTTACCAACGCCGGGATGAACCAATTTAAGGATATCTTTTTGGGCAATAGTCCTGCACCCTACCGGCGAGCGGCCGATACGCAGAAATGCCTCCGCGTGTCGGGTAAACACAACGATTTGGAGGAGGTCGGTCACGATACATACCACCATACGATGTTCGAGATGTTGGGTAACTGGTCTTTCGGCGACTACTTCAAAAAAGAGGCGATCGAGTGGGCGTGGGAGCTGCTCGTCGATGTATACGGTTTACCCAAGGATCGTATTTATGCTACGGTGTTCGAGGGTAGCGACGAGGACGGGGTTCCCCGTGATACGGAAGCGTACGAATATTGGAAACGTTTTCTCCCCGAGGATCATATTTTGCTCGGTAACAAACATGATAATTTTTGGGAAATGGGCGATACCGGTCCGTGTGGGCCCTGTAGCGAGGTCCATTTCGATTTGCGGAGCGATGAGGAGCGGACGAAGAAACCGGGCCGTGAGATGGTCAATGCCGGTCATCCGCAGGTAATCGAAATCTGGAATCTGGTTTTCATGCAGTTCAACCGCAAGGCTAATGGCACATTGGAACCGCTTCCGCACAAACATGTCGATACGGGTATGGGCTTTGAGCGTCTTTGCATGATCCTGCAAGGAGTTCAGAGTAATTATGATACTGATGTGTTCCAGCCGACGATTCGTCGGATCGGAGAGCTCTCGGGTAAACGCTATGGCGAGGACCCCAAGGTGGATGTGGCGATGCGTGTAATTGCTGACCATTTGCGAGCAATTTCCTTTTCGATTGCCGATGGCCAGTTGCCGTCGAACGTGAAGGCCGGTTATGTTATTCGGCGTATTTTGCGCCGTGCGGTACGTTATGGATATACGTATCTCGGTTTCAGCGAACCGTTCATTTGTCGGTTGGTCGACGGACTGGTGGCTCAGATGGGTGATCAGTTCCCCGAGTTGCGTGCCCAGCAGAGTCTGATCGAAAAGGTGATTGCCGAGGAGGAGACCGCTTTCTTACATACCTTGACGACCGGTATCGTGTTGCTGGATAATGTGATGCAGAAAGTGAAGTCTGAAGGGAAAAAATTGATCGGTGGGCGTGATGCGTTTGTATTGTACGACACGTATGGGTTCCCGATCGACCTGACAGAGTTGATCGCACGGGAAAACGGCCTTGAGGTCGATCTTGATGCTTTCGGCGTTGAGTTGGAAGCACAAAAGAACAGGTCACGTAATGCTGCTGCTGTCGAAACGGACGACTGGGTAGAGGTGAACCCTGTAGCGGAGAGTAGTTTCGTCGGGTATGATTCGCTGGAGGCAGAGGTCCGGATCGCCCGGTATCGTAAGGTGGTGTCCAAGGGTAAGGAATTTTATCAGCTTGTTTTCGACCGAACTCCTTTCTATGGAAACTCGGGTGGACAAGTCGGTGATTCAGGATATATTGAAGCCGGCGGTGAGCGCGTTGCAGTAAATGATACGCAGAAGGAGAATAATTTGACTATTCACATCGTTAGTCATTTGCCGGCCGATGTGAAAGCGACATTTAAGGCCGTGGTCGATGCTGAAAAACGGATCGCTTCGGCAAATAATCACTCGGCAACCCACTTGATGCACGAGGCATTGCGGGAAGTGTTGGGAACACATGTCGAGCAGAAAGGATCGCTTGTGACCCCGAGTTATTTGAGATTCGACTTTTCGCATTTCCAGAAAATGACCGATGAAGAGATTCGTCGTGTCGAACAATTGGTCAATCGTAAGATACGTGCCAATTACCCGCTTGAAGAGCAACGTGATTGTCCGATTGAGGACGCAAGAAACCTCGGGGCAATGATGCTGTTCGGCGAAAAATACGGCGATCGGGTTCGTGTCATTAAATTCGGTACGTCGGTCGAATTGTGTGGGGGTACACATGTGGCGGCTACCGGACAGATCGGAATGTTTAAGATTTTGTCAGAAAGTGCGATATCGGCTGGAGTACGACGTATTGAGGCATTGACAGGTCAGGCTGCCGAGGAGTATATGTATGGTTTGGAAGATACCTTGCGTGAAGTACAGGGATTTGTCAACAACCCTTCGGTCAAACAGGCCGTGAAGAAGTTGCTCGACGAGAATGCCGAGTTGAGCCGTGAACTCGAAAAGGTTCGTAAAGAGCGGGCTGAAGCTATAAAGAACAAGCTGGCGAATGATCTTCATGAAGAAGATGGCATGGTGTTGGTTGCACGCCAGGTTGATTTGGCTCCGAATCTGATTAAGGATATTGCATTTGGACTGAAGGATGCGCAACCCAAATTGGTGATGGTAATCGGATCAGTTGTGGAGGGCAAGCCGACGCTTACGGTGATGTTGGGCCCAGATATTGTGGCTCGTGGTATCAATGCCGGTCAGGTGGTACGCGAAGCGGCTCGTGAGATCAATGGTGGTGGTGGTGGCCAACCATTTTTTGCGACGGCGGGAGGCAAGAATCCTGAAGGTATCGAACGTGCCATTTTGCGTGCTGTTGAACTTATCCGTAATGGATTGAAATAGATTGTAAACAGATTAAATGATAGGATAAAACGATGAAACAGAAAGTATTGTTGATGATCCTCGATGGCTGGGGTATCGGTAACCGCAGCAAAAGCGATGTGATCTATACGACCCATCCAGAGTATATTATGGGTCTCGAGGCTAAATATCCGCACGCACAACTGCTCACCGATGGTGAAAACGTGGGGTTGCCCAATGGTCAGATGGGGAACTCCGAGGTGGGTCACCTCAATATCGGTGCGGGTCGTGTGGTGTATCAAGATTTGGTGAAAATCAACCGGGCTTGCCGCGATAATTCCATTATGCAGAACCCCGAAATCGTGGGGGCTTTCGAATATGCCAAGAAGAACGACAAGCAGGTCCATTTCATGGGGCTGGTATCGGATGGTGGTGTGCACAGTTCGCTCGACCATCTGTTCAAATTGTGCGATATCTCTAAAGCCTATGGTATCGACAAAACATATGTTCACTGTTTCATGGACGGTCGTGATACCGATCCGCACAGCGGTAAAGGATACATCGAACGCCTTGAGGCTCATATGCAACAGTCTGCCGGCCATATCGCGTCGATTATTGGCCGCTATTATGCGATGGACCGTGATAAACGTTGGGAACGTATCAAGGAGGCATATGATTTGTTGGTTGAAGGTAAAGGTACCCCAGCAACCGATATGGTGGCCGCTGTGCAGGCTTCGTACGATGCCGGCGTAACCGATGAATTTATCAAACCTATCGCAGCGGTCGATGCTGCCGGTCAACCGATCGGGTTGATTCGTGAAGGGGATGTGGTTATTTTCTTCAATTTCCGTAATGACCGTGCTAAGGAGCTGACGATCGTGCTGACCCAGGAGGATATGCCTGACGCCGGGATGAAGACCATTCCGCTCTATTATTGTACGATGACTCCTTATGATGCGAAATTTACCGGGCTTCATATTTTGTTCGACAAGGAGAATGTGCACAATACGATCGGTGAATATATTTCAGCACAGGGATTGAAACAGTTGCGTATTGCCGAGACCGAGAAATATGCGCACGTAACCTTCTTCTTGAATGGTGGGCGTGAAGAGAAATTTGCCGGCGAAGACCGTATCTTGGTAGCATCTCCGAAGGTTGCGACCTATGATTTGCAACCCGAGATGAGTGCTTATGAGGTAAAGGATAAATTGGTAGAGGCTTTGGGTACGCAGAAGTTCGATTTTATCTGTTTGAATTTTGCCAATGGCGATATGGTAGGTCATACGGGTGTGTATGACGCAATCGTTAAGGCTGTGAAAGCCGTCGACGCTTGTGTGAAAGACGTGGTTGAGGCAGCTAAAGCCAATGGATACGAGGTGGTGATGATTGCCGATCACGGGAATGCGGATAATGCGATCAATCCAGACGGAACGCCGAATACGGCGCATTCGCTCAATCCGGTACCTATCGTTGTCGTATCGGATCGGGTGAAAGCCGTACACAACGGTGTATTGGCTGATGTGGCGCCTACAGTGTTGAAACTGATGGGTCTTGCCCAGCCGGCCGAAATGACGGGTAAAGCGCTGGTCGATCTATAGTAGAATCTCTATATGAATAAAAGATGTCCCGTCATTCGGCGGGACATCTTTTATTATGTGATGCAGACAGAAAAGAGAGGATTTTACGTTAAAATGTTGATAAGTTTTCGAAAGGTTTTTCTAGGGACCGTGGGCTTGACATTATCTTTGTAAAGATCCGTGCAAATAGCTGTCCGACTATGATTGTGATTTATAAAAAACGATTGAAGCAGACGCTGCGTTTCTTGCTCCTTTCAGCACTGATGGTGATCTATGTCGTTTCGTGGCGTCATGGAGAACGGTTGCGTGCCGAAAATCGGGCCGAAAAGGCAGAACTTTCGATCGTTTCGGATAGTTTACAAGAGGATGATGTGATGATTGCAGCCCATGATCAGGACAGGTCGGAGGAGGTGAATCCCATGGCTCGTTTTGACCGCACGGTGGAACGCTTCCTGCGCCGTTGGGAGATCAATGGCGCTTCATTGGCAGTCACTCATTACGGACGGTTGATCTATGCCAAAGGATACGGTTATGCCGATGTGGAACGACAGATTCCAATGACCCCTGTGCACATTCTCCGTGTTGCCTCAGTTTCAAAACTGATTACGGCGGTCGGCATTATGCAGTTGTATGAGGCCGGTAAATTGCGATTGACCGATCGTGTTTTCGGCGAAGAGGGTATTTTATGCGATTCGATTTATCTGGATATACGCGATAAACGGGTACGTGATATTACCATTGACGATTTGTTGCGTCACCGTGGCGGCTTTTCTTTGCGGGCGGGTGACCCCATGTTCCGACCGCTCGAGATCGCTCAGGCTATGCATGTCGATCCTCCGGTCGATGCCTCGACGATTATTCGGTATTCGTTGCGTCAACGATTGGGTTTTACTCCGGGGCAATCGACTTCCTATTCGAATCTGGGGTATGTGATTTTGAGTCAGGTGATCGAACGGGTCAGTGGGGAACCCTACGAAACGTATATTCGCCAGCATGTGCTCAATCCGTTGGGTTGTATGCAGATGCGATTAGGTTATAATAGCTATATCCACCGCCTTCCGAATGAGGTACATTATTATGATTCCCCCGATGAGGAGTTGATGTTGGCTTGCGACGGAACGGGTCGTTTGGTACCTCATTGTTATGGGGGTAACGATATCGAATGCTTGTCGGGTGCCGGCGGATGGGTGGCATCTCCGGCGGAGATACTCCGTTTGGTCGGGGCGATCGAGGGCGAGTATCCGATGTTCCGGTTGCTTCGTCCGGAGACAGTCCGTTTGATGACTGAGGCCCGGAAAGATGAACTGCCGATCGGGTGGATGCGGACGAATGCGCAAGGTGATTGGTGGCGTACAGGTACCTTGTCCGGTACGAGTGCAATGCTAAAGCGGCAGCATGACGGTTATACCTGGATGGTGGTGACCAATACGAGCTCCTGGAAAGGATCTCGGTTTCCGATGTTGATTGACGGCATGATGCGCGATGCCATGTCGCGTGTCGAAACGTGGCCCGATACGGATCTGTATGCTCAGTGGCCTATGGAGGATGGTGTGCACTATGGCCCGTGGTTATCGAGCGGTTCGTGGAAACGAATGTTTTCAATAATGGGGGTTCCCGGGTTTTATAATCCCGTGAATGATCCTTTAATTCCTTAACATACTATGTTTGAAACTTCTTTTTTGCCAGAGGTCAGAGGTCGTTGGAATAGGTTGCAACAGAAGCTGCAAAGCGAGGGGGCCGATGGACTTTGGATCTCATCCAACGTAAATATTTATTATCTCTCGGGCCGTGTATTCAGCGGATATATTTATCTTCCAGCGGAAGGCGATGCCTGTTTCTTCGTGCGGCGTCCTGTGGGACTCGCAGGGGATCGGGTGTTTTATATCCGGAAACCCGAAGATGTACCCGCTTTATTGGCAGGAATCGGTGTGACCATGCCCCGGGTATTGATGCTTGAATCGGATAGTATCTCTTATGGCGAATATCAACGTTACGCCAAAGTATTTGCCAATTCTGAGGTGCGAAATGGGTCTGTGTTGCTGCGTGCGACTCGGGCTGTCAAGACGGATTACGAACTATCGCAACTGCGTGCGTCAGGGGAACGTCATGCCGAGGTGTATCGAACCATACCGGCGTTGTATCGGCCAGGTATGACCGATCTTGAGTTGTCGGTCGAAATCGAGCGCGCGAGTCGTTTACGGGGATCTTTGGGGATTTTTCGCATCGCAGGGCAAAGTATGGAGATCTTTGCCGGAAGTGTATTGGCCGGTGATAATGCGGACGCTCCATCTCCCTATGATTTTGCTATGGGCGGTGGGGGACTTGATCGTTCATTACCGGTAGGGTGTGACGGGACGCTTCTTTCCTCGGGTATGAGTGTGATGGTTGATATGGGAGGTAATTTTACCGGGTATATGACGGATATGACTCGGGTCTTTTCGGTGGGCCATTTGTCTGACGAAGCCTATCGGGCTCATGAGGTGGCACTTGCCATGCAGCGTGAGATGACGGCAATGGTTCGTCCCGGGGTGGCGGCAGCCGAGTTATATAATTTGTGCCTGGATATGGCAAAGTCGGCCGGTTTGGGGGAATATTTTATGGGACATCGTCAGCAGGCTGGCTTTGTGGGGCATGGCGTAGGAATCGAAATTAATGAAGCTCCGGTTTTGGCTCCCCGTTCAAAGGATATCTTGTCAGAAGGCATGGTCTTCGCTTTCGAACCTAAATTTGTTATTCCGGGTACTGGAGCCGTCGGAATTGAGAATACATTTGCCGTGACCTCCGACGGTGTGGAAAAACTGACTTTGTGCGACGAATCGATTCTCCCGCTCGGTGTATAACGCGAATAGGTGTAGAGCTGGGGTTGAGGAGAAAATATCAAGAATCGAGATGGAAGCCTCTATTTTAAATAGAAAATTGGTTCAGGTATAGAACTGGAGGATTGGTTTTGCCGGATGTTTTGGCAAGATAAAAAGCGGAAGACAATGCCTGTCTTCCGCTTTCATTTCGTAGGTACGATACGAAGTGTTATTTAGTGATGTGAAATCCTTGTCCGTCGAGATATTGCAGTAATTCGTATTGTGTACCCTCTTTGTGGTATTCGAGGATATGACCACCCCAATCATTGGTCGATGTTCCTCCTTGTCTTGACTGGTTATATTGCGAGATTTGCTGATCATACGCAATTAGAAGCTCTTCTTGTTGTTCTGTTTGGTATTTGTTCTGATGAATCAGAAGCGGGATAGGTTGTTTGGGTTTCAGATCGGGTGTTTCAGCTGGGTAACCTATGGCCAGACCGCAAACAATGGCGACGTTTTGCGGCAGCCCGACCAATTGGGAGACTTTCTTCGGATCGGCTGTACGGACATAACCGATGCAGCAACTGCCGAGTCCGACGGATTGTGCCGCAATGACCGCATTTTGCATGGCTAATGCTGCATCAATCACACCGACCGTGTACCCGTCGATGGTATCCTGAAACCGCGATGGTTGTAATCCTTTGGCTTTACAGATGACTTGTTCTTTGTGATAGTCAATGCAGAAAAGCAAAAATAACGCACAGGTTTTAATCTGTTTTTGTCCTGTGATGGATGCGATCTGTTCTTTGAGATTTTGATCCGAGAGGGCGATGACGCTATATTGTTGCCCGTTGTAGCTGGTTTGTGTATTTTGAATCGCACGATATATGAATTCGATTTTTTCGGGCTCGATAGCTTGACGTTGATATCGTCTAATAGAGGTTCTCTCCAGGAGTGTTTCTTTGACCGATTTCATGATCAGAAAGTTTAGTGTCAATATTGTTTTCTCAAAAATTGTACCTGTCGTCGGTTTAAATTTACAGATGCATTCATATTTTAGCTCGATAGCGTCTACTGAACTAGATTTTTAAGGTAAACTCTTGTTTCGCATTGATGAAGGGATACATACATTCTAATTTTTTTAGAACATTTTGTGGAGCTATTGTTAGTTTTTTAGTAAGATTTCCAAAGCTAATTAATTACGTTCTGATATGTGTATTCGATTGTAAATGTTAGACTACAATTATGTTAAACTTGTTTATAATACGTGTAGCAACTTCCCTTTTCTCATGATACGATTGCCAATGCGATCATGGAGAGTATAAATCTTCTCTTGATCATAGTAGTGCGTTTTAGGTGGAGTATGATAGTTTATACAAATTAAAACTATTTTTTTGTTTTCCAAAATGAGAGACATTATTTCTTGCTGTTTTATAGAGGGTTATCTTAGATTGTTCTGTTCTTGTCATAAGACGGACAATGGTATCGCTATAATTACAAATAAAATTACTATATCGGTTTTCTATCAAGTGAAGCTATAAACTGATCATTGCTAATGTGATTTCGGGTAAGTCGATAATAAAAGAGAGCTGGAGTGAATAAACAACTCCAGCTCTCTTTATGTGTTTTTTTGTAGTTAAATCTACTGTTTACTCGATCTTAATCAGATGGATGTTTCCGAAGCGGAATACGTTCTTTCCATTTTCAGTACCCGAATGGATCGTAATATGGTTGCAGTTTTCGTTGATTTCGATATCTCCGATATACTCTTTATCATGGAACTCGACTTTGTCGTTATAGGTATTCTGCCAGTCTGTGATTCTTTTCTGACGTTGCCAGATGCAGAAACTTCCGCTTTTAGGCGTCTTGTCGTAGCAGATCAGCAGTTTGTATTTCCCGTAAGGGATATCACCGAAGTCGACTTGCATTTGCCCTTCCCAAGGACTCGACATTTCGAGCATATTGTCGTAAACAACTGTTGTCCCCCCTCCGATTTTGTATCGGGTGATCTGTGGCATGAAGACAAATTCATTAGGTACGAATTTGGGTACCGAGAATGTAGCCATATCCACGCCGCGGAAGTTCGCTGCATCGTTCGTGTAGAAGAAGGCAACAGAAGTGTAATCGACTGTCATGGCATTGCGTTCCGGACCACGTTCGATTGTGAGCAACAGATCCTTGTTAAACGGAATCTTGTCGGTCATATAGAAACGATAGCCGCCGGTCCGAGACCATGGAATCGAATACTCTGTCGAACCGTGGAGTTGGAGCGAAATGCCTGCATCCCAACGGTCGAGCAGAGCGTACCATCCGCCGTTGAAATAATCCTCCGAACCGGTTCCGTGAGCTGTCATCACACCATCCACAACCAGTGAGTCATCGCCTTCGAAGAAGAGGGTCATGCCTGGTTCAAGGTTCTGGCAATTGAGAATTGTTCCGACGTAATGTCCGCTTCCATCGAGTTGAGCGATCGGGTAGGGACGGTAGACGGGTTCTGGATTGATCTCCCTGTTCCATTGTGTAAACAGTCGGCCTTCGGTTTTGGGATCAAGAGCTTGGTCGTTGTAATACACTTTGGCACCCATTTCGACCGGACGGCTGCTTTCACCTTCGGCATACACGATCTCTACTTGAGCGCTTTGCGCATAAGGCATCGGCATATAGAGATAATGTTTGCTGTCTTTTGTACCGAGCAACAATGATTGAACCGATTTTTTGCCGAATGCGTAACCAAATACTTCGGTAAGCGGAGCATAAATTGCGGTATCCTTATCCCAAATAGCGCGCAAGAACAGTTGACGATCGAGTTTAGAAATATCGTCTGGGAATGTAAGTTCCAACCCGGCGATTCGACCGCCTTTTTTCTGATTGAAAATAACGGTTGTCTGATTTGGTTCGAGTTGATATGAATCTTCAGCAACCTCCAGTTTCCCGTTTTGTGTGTCATCGGCCAAAAGATTGCTGTACCATGCGCATCCGCCGTTCCAAAGTTGTCCGACAGTCTCTTCGAGCAGTTTTTTCTGTTCCGGAGTCCATTCCATCGAGAATGTTTCTACACCCTTAGCACTCGGAAGCGAGCGGGCTTGCATCTGATAGAAACGCATGGATGGAGCCTTGTAGGTGATTTTACACGATTTCTTGAACGGCATTGGCGTCAGACAGTAAAACCCACCGATTTCGTTACCGCAAATAGGTTTGACGAACGGAAATACCTCGCCAGAGAAAAGTTGGCTGAATGGTAAATGTACCCGAGGTGTGTCTTCACCATCGAAATAGATCGAAATCGTATCATTGGTCGGGGTGGGGGTCCATATACGGTTGATTACACCGGGTCCGTCCCATTCGGCCAAAATAAATGTATCGCCTTCTTTGCGTGCGAATGACCATGTACCGGCAAATCCATCGTCATTCATACCATTCCGGTCGTAGCTCGAGAATTGCGTCAGACTGGTACCCGTGCGGAAAATGGGCAGATTACGCAATCCATCGGCAGCAAGGTTACGCAGTTCCTGTTCGAGTACCCCTTCCTGAACGCCAGAAGCTGCCGATGCGGCAGCTTCTGTGTTCGAGGAGAATACTCGCTTGGCGCTGCTCTGGTGGGCCTCAGTTGCAGGAGTGCTTCCTAACAACATGCCGCAAGAGAGTGTTGCAAGCAGAATATGTCTCATAATTAGATATAAAATATTGATTGGTTATTATTTACCTGCGATTACGACGTTCTCAACAGGGATTTCACCGTAAGCTACGTCAACGGTAGCATTACCATTCTTGTATTCAACCGTACCGAATCCAGTTGCAGTCGAAAGGAATGATTTGAAATCACCAATTTTCGAATCAACATAGAGAGTTTTGTCGACAGCGTCGTAGCGTACACCGGTGAGGCCTTGGAGCAAGCCATAGCTTGCCATTGCACGACCGTACCAGTTACCGCACTCATATTCGTTGAACGGGTTGCGTACACGGCCATCATAACGTTCGCGGCAAGCACGGACGATATCCAGACCTTCTTCAACCTTACCCATCATCATCAAGTGAGAAGCGACTTGATATTCGATACCAGTCCATACTTCATCAGCATAAACGAACGGCAATGAAAGTTTGTCGCCCTTAGGCCAAGTACACAGCAACAGACCTCTTTCTTCACCCATTGCAAAGCTTGGACGTTGCGGGTTGTCATGTTTTGACAGATCGTTGCAGAGGTTGTATTTGTAAATTGACATGAGGTGGCTGGTTACTTTGCTTTCGTCGATCGGAGTTTCCATACCACTTGTTTTGGCCATCCAGAAACCGAGCACACCGTCAGAAATACATCCGTTACCATATTGATATTTAGGACCTTCTTTCACGAGCAGAGCTTCAGCTTCGTTTCTGTATTGGCCATTTTCAGCCTTGTATTGCTCAGCGGCAGCTACAGGGTCAGCAGCGTTGAGACCTGAAGTCTGAATCTTCTGGATGAAATATTCTCCGTTGTAGAGCTGTGTTTCCATAGCTTCACGACCTTTGGCGAGCAGTTCTTCATAAAGGGTAACATCGTCA
>CASDSC010000148.1 GCA_949283215.1 uncultured Alistipes sp.
AATACGGGAGGAGTGCCCGATTCTGTAGCACTTTCCTTTCGAGAGCCACATAGTAGGGATAAATGATTTCTTCGGATTGGGGATAGAATTTATGCAGATACTGCCTAATCAAGGTATCGCAATCAATATTTCCACATTTCAACAAGGCAGACAAAACAAAAGTTTGCAAATCATCGAAAGAGGCATAATCATATCCGCTTCCGTTATAAAAAACGCCTGCGACGCCGTTTTTTTCGAAAAACGCCAAACGCTCCTTGAGCGTATACAACAAGGGGAACGGAGTCAGATAATCATCGAAATTCCGCATATAATCCCATACGTAAATACGGGATGTAACGGCACGCCATTCGGCCAATTTTTGCTCAAACATCGCAGTTGCAGCGGGTTGTGACGACAGGGATTTCAACGGCAGATCTATCGCACTGACAATCACCCCGCTATTTTCAGGCATTGGAGAATTTGGCACCTGTCCGGTAGTCAGGTAGGCTGTGGTAAAGAAAAGATGAGCAGGGAACCGTTCGGCAAGACGATTCAACATATCCTGTACGGCAGGAGTGGCCGATTGAGGGATATTCCCTTTCTTTCGGCATTGATCACACAGACACACGATGGAATTGTCTTCAGGCATAATGCAGAAACGGCTACCCCGAGCTCCCGGGCCATGGATACCATCGCCATAGTTATCGAGGATAAAAGTTTCCAGTCTACGGAACAACTCCTCCGACGAGAAACAAAATTGGCGAGAATCCCTGTGTTGCTCATGCCAGGCATACAGGTTATCATCCGGTTCCGAACCGACTACTTTACGAAGATTATGCCCCCACAACCCCCAATCGTAATCGACATTGTGAGAAGCCTGTATGGCCATGACATCCGGATCGGTATTGGCTGAGGAATAAACACCCCTGTATTCGAATCGGAAAGTTCCTTCACCGGCATGCCCCATATCCAAAATGGCAGGCGGGAGATCCCGTGCGTCGATCCGAGCATCTGCATCAGCCAGCCACGCGATACACTGATAGATCACCCACAACATCACTGATTCGTTTTTTGCACGCAACGTCAATTGATTGTCGTGACGCAATACGGTATAATCCGACGATGAATTGGGGGCTATATCGATGCCTATCTCCAGCGATCGGGCAGGATCGGATACTGTATTTTTGGCATCCGTTTGCCCCATTCTGCGTTCAAGTTGGGTCTGAAGATAGTTTGCCCATTTCTGCTCGTCCTCGTTCTCTCCAGCGGCCAATATATGATAGTATGGATCGACACGCAACGACGACTGAGCCGATGCGAGGCCACACAGGAGACATAGGATTGAACCGAGCAGGATGTTGTAACGTAACTTCATCACAGGAAAGTTAGAGAGTGCACAGACTTTAAAACGCCGACATATCAAAAATAAAAACTTAGAAAAGTTGAAACGGTAAACAAATTTTTGTACTTGGTTTGAATGTCATCTACATAATCGTCATAGCTACCGGTTCTTTCACCACTCTGGCTATACAAGGTACTATACAACCCATCGATCCCGAGCAAAAGATGCTTTCCAATCAGGTATCCAGCCCCGATTCCGGCAGAGACATTTATTTTACTGAAACTACCCGGCATAGCATAATCAATCACATTGAGTTCAGGAGCCGTTCCCACCCCGACAATTCCTCGAATATAAGAAGTCCGGTCGGCCGAAGGAAGATACTTGAGTTGCGTAGAACTATTGAAATAAAAATGTTTGTGCATAACGAAAAAATCGCTGGCCAATGTCAGCACCAAGCTTCCAAACGACTTGGTTGCGGTTATGCCGATATTGAATAACGACTCTTTACTACGTATGTAGTTCTCGGGGACCCATCCGCTCGTTGTATTGTCCGGATCCTCCGGAGATTGATCCACCCAACGATACCCGACCTGTTCCTGATTGATGGAACGATAGCCCAATTCACCCTCGAGTGTCCAGTCTTTGTTAAAATCATAGGCGACAGCGGCTGCAGCCGAAAATGAAGGGAAGATCGCATTGGCCCATCCTGCCGATACAGACGCAGACCAACGGGACGAGAATCGCCGCTCCCACCCGGCAGTCAACCGAATTGCCTGCCCGCCAGGCACATTGATACCTTCATCGTCCACTACATCTTCACGGGCAGTATAAGCAGGATTAAAGAAGAACCGGTTGTTTTTATACGTATATGCATAGGTTAGGTCCGTTACGGGGGCGAGTGAACGACCGTTCATGTAGCCTCCGAGCACAATCCCCAAAGAGACTTCATTCACCATACCCCGCCGTTCGAGCCCGACCATGCGCCGTTTGAACTCCTGCATTTCACTGATTTCCGGTTTATATTGGCTTTGATAGAGATATGCGGAATCGTACTGATTCTGCTTTTCATATGTAATACCCTTGACAAGCAGCAGTGCTGGATTGTTTGGATCATATACCAATGCCGAATCGATGCATTCCATAGCATCGGGGTATCGTTTTGTTTTCAGCAACTCGTAAGCCTGTGCTTCGCTACTGGCAGATAGCGAAGCGATGACCGAAGGTTGTCCGGATAAGGAATCTGCCAACGGGAATAACAAATCGAGAGCCTCCTGATAACGTTTTTGATTATAGTACGACGCAGCCTGTCTCTCGATAAAAAACGCATCTCCGGGGAATCGTTGCAGGCCAAGGCTCAAATATCGTTGGGCTTCATCCTCGTTCCTAAGCTGTGAAAAGCTCGATATCGCATATTGCAAACCGGGCTTTGAAGTGGGACACACTTCCACAAGCCGTTGGCTCACCTGGCTTGCGGTTTTCACATTGCCGGCTTCGAGCAGCGTTTTCAGGTAAGGTACGGCAATCTCTTCGTAAATGCCGGTAACATATGTAGACCGGGTTCCCGTATCCGTCTGCAAATAGCGGTACATGTAATCGAGAGCCGCCGCATCGTTGCCCTGCTCATGTGCTATTTTAGAATAACGCACGACATATTCCTCCTGATCAATATATGGTTGCAGTGCATCGAGCTGACGATGCGTCATATCAAACTCCTTCAAGAGGAGATAAGTACTATAGGATTTTTTCAATGCCGCAATTTTAAGGTCCGGTTCACGTGTCGTGTTTGCCACAAAATCGAATTCCTGAGCGGCATCGCGTAACGAACCGTCGGACATCAGTTTTTCAGCCTGGGCATACTTCCATGCACACACATCCTCAATGACATCATAGTTATCCGGATAACGTGCATACAACTCTTCCAGCAAGGCATAGGCTTGTGGACTTCCTTGTCGTTTGTAGAAATCATACTCCTTAAACCGCCATTCGGGTAGATCGCCATAGCTTTCCCGGGCTTCGGCCAGGTATTTTTTCATATCTTCCTCACGACCGGTACGAATCGATTCGTCAATCAAATAATTCAACGCATCACGATCCTTGCCCCGGGCATAAAGTTGACCGTAAATTCGGTATGGATCGGCATTTTGTTGCGCACGAGCATATTCTCCCAAAATAGAATTATACAGACCCTGCAAAGAGGCGTGCCCGGCACAAGCGTTCATCCGGTCCTCCAAAAACGCCAGGGCTTCGGGATATCGTCTCATTCCGGACAATATTTCAGCTTTTTTGGCCGTCAAGGCAGCGGAACAAGGGAAAACGACCACTCCTTCTGAAATGGTTTGCAAAGCCGATTCAGGGCTTCCCTGTTGCAAAAAAAGGTTGGTGAGATCGATATAATACACCTCATTCGATTGATCCTCCTCCAAAAGAGTCTGTAATGAGTTGATGGCTGCGATCTTATCGCCTTGTTTCTTCTCCCTCAGATAGTTTTCTTCGAGTCGGGAGAGATAATCTTTGCGGACCGTTGTATCGTTCGGGAATATCTGAAACAACCGTTTCAACAAACGGTCAGCTTCCAGGTCATTGCCCTGCCGCCGATACAGGCCGATTTTCCGTTTCCAAAGCCCTTGCCAATAGGGTGATATCTCAAGTAATTCATTGACATAGCAAATAGCACTTGAATAGTGTCCGGTCTCCTCCTCAACATCGATCAACAACCGTTTGGCGTTAACATTGTCAGGGGTATCTTTTACGGCCCGCACCAGAAAATAACGGGCATTGTCGTAATCTTTCAGGCGATAGTAGTACTCACCAGCCAATTCATTCAGCGAGGAAGCATCGGGATAGAGAGCCAACCCTTCTTTCAGAATCGCCATACCCTCCTCCCATCGATCCTGGACGAATGCCTCTTCGACAATCTTTTCATATTGTTCGACAGTCTGCTTTTTCCCGATGCCGTATACGGCAGGCGCAAACGCCAGCAAACCTAAAAGGATAAAACCCGTCAAACAACGAGCCCATTTACACGGCATCCATGTATGTACAGTAAATTTCATAATCAAGCATTTTTTGTCTCTGTCGAAAACCCTTTACGGGTCATCTCACCCCATACGGCTTTCTTTTGAATAAAGTAATTCCAGTACCCCTTCAGTGAGAAGAACACGACCATCGGATGATAGATAAAAGGTTCCAATAAGGCAGCCATTAATATCCAGAGATACTCCTTAAATCTTTTATAAGATCCGCCCAAAGTGTAGTCATAAAAAATAACCACCAAAGAGAGAGTGATACAGAACGAATAGATAGCCAAAAAGATTACCAAAGCAGTATTCCAGTTGACCGCCCCCGTCACAGCCAAAAAGATCAAGGTCAATGTACCGACAAATTCGATCATAGGGGCGAGGAATTCGAAAATGAGCAAATACGGCAGTGTAACGAGTCCGAGTTGCCGGTATTTTTTATTGAAAATAAACCGTTTATGGTGGGAAAAAGTTTGAATCAACCCTCGCCCCCACCTGATTCGTTGCCGCGAAAGCACTTTCAGGTTTGGGGGGCCTTCCGTCCAGCAACAGGTTTGAGGAATCTGAATCACACGGTATGGTAGAGAGAAATCACAACAATAGCCGACCATACGGATCAACATATCCATATCTTCCGCGAAGGAGTCCGGACTGTATCCGCCGGCAGCGATCACAATTTTCCGATCAAAGAGCCCATATCCACCCGAGACATTGGGCATGGCATTGATAGCCGACCAACCCATTTTCCCGATCAAAAACGAACGCATATATTCGAGCGTCTGAAACAAGGGGATCAACGCATGTGGAGGGAAAGCCTCTTCGATCTGCCCGTCTTTCAAAACACAACCGTTCGACATGGCCATGGCTCCACTGACCGCAATGACATGATCCTTGTCCAGGATCGGCAGTATACATTGATAAATGGCATCTTTAGCTAAGATACAGTCGACATCTGTATTGATGAAATAGGGATAGGAAGCGACATTGAGTCCTGCGTTGACAGCATCCGCTTTGGTTCCTCCGTTGAATTTGTCGACAACGGTCAACCGTGAAAATTTCGGATCGGTAGATTTGAAAAGCCGCTTGAAAGGCTTGGTCTTGACCAATTCGACATAATCGAAAGGCACCTCAACCAAATGGAAATTATCGATCAGTTTTTCCAGGGTTGAATCTTTACTGCCGTCATTTACAATTACGACCTCGAATACGGGATACTCTTGTCCCAACAACGAGGTGACGTTATCGACAATGGTGCGCTCTTCGTTGTATGCAGGAGCGATAATCGACACCCCTGGGGTGTATGGACTTTGCCCGATAACCTTCTTTGCATAAGATTCTACGAAAGAAGTTTTGCTACGCCTGATAGACAGTTCGGCCAACCATATCAGAATGACATATGAAATGATCAGCGCAATGGAATAGGCAAAAATGGTAAACCCGTAAAATTCAATGAAATATTCTTTCATAGGGAAGCAAAAGCTACAAGATTAGGAGATGAGGTTACGTCCAATTTGCTCGAAAAGTACGGCTTCGTCAGGGGAAGCCGTTTTCTGCATTTCACGGAATGCGGCTTGCCCATTTTCGTCATACTGCCACAGACACATCAACGCTGTCCGTTTGGTAAAGCGCGAGGCTGAATCATAGAAAGCGGTCCTCATGAAATCGACAGACTTTCCCGATCGTATTTTGAGGATACTCTCCAGGATCACTCTCCGTATCGCTTCGGATTGATTCCAGAAACAGGCTTTCATTTTCTCTTCGGCCTGGGCAAACCGCCGCAATCCGACCCCTTCAAAAGCCGCTTTCCGGAAACTTTGCTCCGGAGAGTCGAAATATTCTTCCAGATAGCCCACCTCTGTATCGGTACCCCAATAGGCCGTTTCTTTAATAAAGAATGCGGCTATCTCGGGATTGGATAATTGCCGGATGAGGGGGGATGAATGAAGGCAACGGTTTTCCCGCGTGATAACAATCGGAAAAAAGCTGGTGTAACTCCAATTGATCCCATACCGACATCGGATCATTCATTTTTTCGTTATCGAAAAACAGATACGGATCATCTTTATTAACAAGCATGTAATAGAAACGCGCCGCCTTATGCAATTTGGGATTTCGGTTGTTCACGATTCCGGCCATGACACTGTCCGGCAAT
>CASDSC010000149.1 GCA_949283215.1 uncultured Alistipes sp.
CTCGAAAAAACATTGTATATTTGTGGTCGCAAAACCGCGGGGTGGAGCAGTTGGCAGCTCGTTGGGCTCATAACCCAAAGGTCGGAGGTTCGAGTCCTCCCCCCGCTACTCAAAGAGACAGAATGTTAGGTTCTGTCTCTTTTTTTATTGCCCGTTCTGCCCATTTAAAGGATAGATATGTCAGGTCTGATCTATTTTACATATTGGGGGCAGTTTCGTTTTTATTCGGGAAAATCTGTTGTATATTTATCATTCAAAAATGGATTTTAAACTTCGTGAGTTATGAATATTTCTTATCTGTTCCGTTCTGTACGCCTAGTTGCGGCAGGTATGCTTGTGTCGGTGATGTCGGTATCATGCGAGTCGCCAGCGGCATTGGATGTTGGATTTCAGAATCCCCCGGAATCTGTCAAAACAGGGGCATATTGGTATTGGATCGATGGAAACATTACCGAACAGGGAGTCTTGCAGGATTTGGAAGCCATGAAGGTAGCCGGTATTGACCGTGTTTTTATCGGGAATGTCGGGGGACAGGGAATTGGTGATCCTGAGGCTCATGGAGTGAAACTGTTCAGTGAAGAGTGGTGGAATATCCTGCATTCAGCGTTGAAGCGTGCCGGGGAGTTGGGGATCGAAGTCGGGATGTTCAATTCTCCGGGCTGGAGTCAGTCGGGAGGGCCCTGGGTTCGACCTGAGGAGTCAATGCGTTATTTGGCGGCGAGCGATACCGTGCTGGAAGGTCCTGGTAAGGTTCGTATTCGACTGCGTCAGCCTGTAACGTCCTATTTTGAGGATGTCCGTGTTTTGGCCTATCCCCAACCGTTGGAACAGACGCTCACCCGGAAGAACGCTACGGTTAAGACAACTCCAATTGTTACCGAGGCATCGCGGTTGATCGATTCCGATACACAAACGGGTATCACGTTTCCGGGACCAGGGGGCTTTATGGTAGAATTTCGTCCCAACGAAGCGTTTGCAGCGCGAAGTTTGACGATTTGGCCCACATCCTTCCCGTTCTATTCTCCGGTCGATGTTCAGGCATGGACCGACGGGGAATTCCGTACGATTCATTCTTTTGCCATGAATCGTTCCAATCCGGCACTTTCAGTCGGTTACGAACCCTATGCGCCGGTAGTCGTGTCGTTCGATTCGGTAACGGCACCGGCTTTTCGTCTCGTGTTCCATCAGACCGATCCTCGGGCCGGTATAGCCGAGATTCGATTTTCATCGTTGCCGAAAGTAGAATCTTATAAAGAAAAAATCTTGGCAAAAATGTACCAGGGGCTGGCCCCGACCTGGGATGCGTATATGTGGCGGGATCAACCCGAGTGCCACGACAGTTCGCTGTATGTCTCCAAGGGTGCAGTGATCGATCTTTCTGACCGCATGACCGAAGAGGGTTATTTGGAGTGGGATGTACCCGCAGGACGTTGGACGGTTTTGCGGACCGGCATGGCTTCGACAGGCGTTACGAATGCGCCAGCTATGCCTGATGCAACGGGCTTGGAGATTGACAAGTTGAGCCGGCGTCATATATCGACCCATTTCGATGCATTTATCGGGCGGATCCTCGAACGGATTCCGGCCGAGGATCGGAAGACGTTCAAGGTGGTGGTGATGGATAGTTATGAGACCGGGGGCCAGAACTTCACGGATGATTTTCTGCAACTTTTTGAGGAGCGCTACGGCTATGATCCGACACCCTACCTGCCGGTCTATTTTGGTGCGGTTGTTGGGGATGAACGCGAATCGGACCGTTTTTTATGGGATGTACGACGTTTGGTAGCCGATAAGATTGCATACGATTATGTGGGCGGTTTGCGCGACGTGTGCCACCAGCATGGCCTGACTACCTGGCTCGAGAACTATGGGCATTGGGGTTTCCCTGCCGAATTTCTGCAGTATGGCGGTCAATCCGACGAGGTTGGCGGCGAATTTTGGTGTGTAGGGCCACTGGGCGACATCGAAAACCGGGCGGCATCGTCCTGTGCACATATATACGGCAAACCGTTGGTTTCATGCGAAACGAGCACCAGTGACGGACCGGCATTCATGCGTACCCCGGCCGATCTCAAGCAGCGTATGGATCGATTCTTTACGGAAGGAGTCAACAATACGGTTTTCCATGTGTACATATCCCAGCCTGACGATCATCCGGCGCCGGGGTTGAATTCCTGGTTCGCCACCGAGTTCAACCGGAACAATACGTGGTTTTCACAGATGGATCAGTATACGCAATATGTGAAACGTTGTAACTATATGATGCGTCAGGGGATTTATCAGACGGATATCGCCTATTTTATCGGGGATGATTGTCCCAAGATGACCGGAGTCCGAGATCCGGAGGTTCCTCTGGGGTGCCAGTTCGATTATATCAATTCAGAGGTGATCCTGCGTGATCTTACGGTAAGCGATGGACGGTTGGTATTGCCACATGGTCATTCCTACCGGATGCTTGTATTGCCGCGGATCGAGACGATGCGTCCTGAGGTTTTGGATAAACTGGAGGAACTTGTGGCTGCGGGAGCTACGGTGGTCGGACCGGCTCCGCTGCGTTCGCCGAGTTTGGCCGGCCAACCCGAGGCGGATCAGCATATAGCACGCCTGGCCCGGGAAATGTGGGGCGATGTCGATGGCAAAACTGTTTTTAGCCGGAGTTATGGAAAAGGAAAGATTTACGATGGGGTCGAATTGGATCAGGTGCTGGCAGATATGGATTGTCCGGTAGATTGTGAGGTAGTGGGTATGTCGGGCATGACCCCGATTTGGCATGCGCATAACAAGACTGAGGATGCAGATATCTATCTGTTGTCGAATCAGAGTGATGGGGTGGTAGAGGCTGATGTAGCCTTCCGTCTTACCGGGAAGCGTCCGGAGTTATGGCTTCCGACGACAGGCGAAATTCGTGATTTGCCTGCTTTCGAGACAGGAGAAAAGACGACGGTCGTTCCGCTCCGGTTTGAACGCAATGAGAGTTATTTTGTGGTTTTCCGCCGTTCGGGTGCACCTACGGGGACGAGTGTGCAGGATAATTTTCCGACTCCGGAGCCTGTGTGTCGGTTGAATGGGACGTGGCAAGTCGCCTTTGAAAGCCAGGTGCGTCAGCCCCGGCCTATCGAATTGGATTCGCTGATCGACCTGAGTACACATACCAATGACAGTGTGCGCTATTTTGCGGGAGAGGCGACGTATGCGACAACGGTTGATTTGCCTGCTTTTGACGAGGGGGCGACGATTTTTCTGAATTTGGGCCGTTTGACTGCAATGGCCAAAGTGAAGATCAATGGCACAGAAGCGGGTGGGGTGTGGACGTGGCCCTACCGGCTTGATATATCGCCGTACGTTCAAGCTGGGTCTAACCGAGTGGAGATCGAGGTGGTCAATACGTGGGTTAATCGCTTGATCGGAGATCAACGGTTGCCGGCAGAGGAGCGCCAGACGGAATGTCTGTTCAATCCCTATCGGGCCGATTCCCCGTTGATGCCCTCGGGACTGATGGGCCCGGTTACGGTAGAGCGAGTTACCTATTCTCGATGATGTCCGGTGGACGGTATTGCAAAAAGAATGGCCAGAAAGAATTCTGGCCATTCTTTTTTTTGATGGGTTTGGGACCGGGAGCCCGTTAAATTATGCAGTACACATGGATTACGCTGCAGACGACCCTATATGTATTTTATTGTTCGAGTTGGCTTCAAAAGGGTCTATGAAACAGCCTTGTTATGACGATTTGTGGTCGTGGTTGTTGGCACTTGATGTACGACCGTCGTGCCAAGACACGATGACTGTCAGTTTACATTTCGATACTTTCCCTGGGATTTTATGAGCCCCGTAGTCGAATTACTGCTGAAGTTCAAAACCGATGAGCAATCCGTCATAGCCGTCGACGATTTTAGCGATAGTGAGAAG
>CASDSC010000150.1 GCA_949283215.1 uncultured Alistipes sp.
ATTTTTTTGATCGGGTATATGGGGTGTGGCAAAAGTTCGATCGGCCGGCCGTTGGCCGTACGGCTCGGGGTCCCTTTTGTCGATATGGATACCGAAATCGAACGAAGAGAAGGGATGAAGGTGTCGGAAATTTTTGCCAGCAAGGGTGAACCCTATTTCCGGCAGGTCGAACGCGAAGTGCTCGCCGAGTTATGTGCGATGGAGCGTGGAGTGGTGGCTACCGGGGGGGGCGTGCCTTGCGGTGAAGGAAATATGGAACGGATGAATGCCGCAGGGTTGACAATCTATTTTAAAATGAGCCCCGAAAAGTTAGTCCGAAGACTCGAGCATGGTCGTGACAAGAGGCCGTTGATCCGCAATATGGACGATGCTCAATTGCTGGCGTACATTACCGAAAACTTAGCGCGTAGAGAGCAGTTTTATGGAAAGGCTGGACTTGTAATCGCGTGTGACCATATCAGTGATGAATATATCGCTCGTCATATTGAACTATACTTGGAGAACAGACCACACAAGGCTTGAACGTAGAGAGCCCTGGGAGTCGTGTTTTGTGGGGCAATGTCTGTGAACTGTCGGTGTGCGCCAGGGGGGCGGAGTAGATAATAAAAAACAATGTGGTAGAGGATGACAGCCCAATGGGAAATTGAAGGAGAGATGGACAAATGATTTGAAAAAAGGTTGGTGGCGGTTGAAGTTCCGTTTTTATCGTTGGACGGAGGGTATGTTGAGCTGGTGGTGGAATGGTCGAACGTGTAAATTGGCGGGTTTATCCATAAAGAATGCCTTTTCGCCCAATGGTAATTGCAGGGCCAGAAACTTATCTCTATTTTTATGCTTTTAATGTATATTGGGGCCAGAAAATGGCCTGGCATAAAAGAGATATTTTAATTTTTTAAAAACTGACGTATGAGAACGAATGTTTGGAATCGGATTGCAATGTGGACGGCATTGTGTGGTTTGACGGCTTGCACCGCCAATGATCCTGCAACTTTTGAATGGAAAGATGTAGCTGTTGTGCGTAATGAGGCAAATTGTGAAATCGAAATGAATTTCCCGCAGGCTACAAATGGAAACGTGGCCGCTGATTCGGTCAATGCTAGGATCACCAGAATGTTGACCTGTGGTTTTTATGAACCAGGAAACGAAATGGCCGGATATTCGGTAGAACGTGCGGTCGATTCGCTTATCGCTCAAAAAAGTCGTTCGGAAATCATCGCTCATATTCCATACCAGCTCATGTCGTCATGGTCGGTATTTCAGCGGGGTAGTTTCACCTCTCTGTTCCTCGAAAATTATGCATACGTCGGTGGCGCTCACGGTATGACGGTCGGTTCGTTCCTCAATTTCGATGGGCTCAACTCTGAACCGCTCTCGATCGATCAGCTATTTACCGATACAGTGAAACTTGCCGAATTGAATCGGGCAGCTTTTGCTAAATTTATCGAGCAGCGAGGTGGTGAACAGGTGACGAATTATTTGTTTGTTCAGCCGGATGCGCTACCTTTGCCGATGAATATAGGTTTCGATTCGACTGGCGTGGTAATGCTTTATAATCAGTACGAAATCGCTGCGTATGCTTTCGGACAATCACGTTATGTGTTGCCTTGGGAGGAGGTCGAGCCGATTCTGGCTAAACCTCTGGCTGATAAATAGCCGTAGACGATGGCTGGAGCCCCGTGAGGAAATGTTCATGAGGTGTGTGGAGACGGGAACGATGTAGGAAAGAATGTGGCGGACAAATTCTTGTGGAGGGCGGGTACGGCGTGCTTGCCATTCGATAGGTGGCCCGTGTGTAGGAGAGCGTTGACAGTCATGACGGGATCTGAAACGTAAGTGGGGATGATTGGTGACAGGTGGTAAGGCGCGGCGTTTTGTGCAAGGAGGGGATGAAGTGAGAATTGTGAGCCCGTGGAAGATAGGGCAATGATCCATGGATTTGGACTACATTACGTGGTAGAAAAGATGCATGGACTGATCGGTGAGAAAGACGGAGTATGGTTGGACATACTGAAAGGTCGCAGATTGGAAACGAGACAGTTGGAATCAATGTAAAATTAAGATACTAAACAAACTGATACGAAATATGATACTCTTTTTCAGGAATGACCCTGTAATCTATGCCGTGCAAGCGTCCGGCGCGTTGACCCAGGAGGAAATCGAACGCCTCGTTTGGTTGTTCGGCGGTGCTACCTATCTCGATACTCCGAAAATCGAAGGCCGATATATCGGCCCCAGACGCGAAATGATTACTCCTTGGAGTACCAATGCCGTCGAAATTACCCAAAATATGGGCATCGCCGGTATCATTCGCATCGAGGAATTTACCGCTGCCGAGCCCGATGCCGTACATGATCCGATGTTGCAACGTGTCTATACGGTCCTGGATCAGGAGATATTCACCATCTCGAAACAACCCGACCCGATCGTCTATATCGAGGATATGGCTGCATACAACCAGCAGGAAGGATTGGCTCTGAGTCAGGAAGAGATGGATTACCTGAACAGCGTGAGCGAAAAAATGGGCCGTAAACTGACCGACAGCGAAGTGTTCGGATTCTCGCAGGTCAACTCGGAACACTGCCGCCACAAAATATTCAACGGCGAATTCGTTATCGACGGGAAAACCATGCCCTCTACACTGTTCGGGCTCATCAAACGTACTACGAAAGAGCATCCGAACCGCGTCGTTTCGGCTTATAAAGATAATTGTGCTTTCCTTCAGGGACCGGTCGTCGAACAGTTCGCTCCTGCCTCAAATGACGGTCCCGACTATTTCGAAACCCAGGATTTCGAAAGCGTGATCTCGGTCAAGGCGGAAACTCATAACTTTCCTACAACCGTCGAACCGTTCAATGGTGCCGCTACCGGTACCGGCGGCGAAATCAGAGACCGTATTGCCGGTGGTAAAGGGGCATTCCCCGTGGCCGGAACTGCTGTTTATATGACTTCATATCCCCGACTGGATGGCGGTCGCCCATGGGAAAAAGGTATTGAACCCCGCAAATGGCTCTATCAAACTCCTGAAGATATTCTGATCAAAGCATCGAATGGTGCTTCTGATTTCGGTAACAAGTTCGGACAGCCTCTCATCTGTGGCTCTCTGCTCACGTTCGAACACGAAGAAAACGGAAAGAAATTCGGTTACGACAAGGTTATCATGCAGGCCGGAGGGGTCGGTTATGCAAAAAAATCAGATAGTATTAAAGAAGAACCTACAGGAGGAGAAAAAGTCGTATTGTTAGGCGGTGATAATTACCGGATCGGTATGGGAGGCGGCGCGGTGTCGTCGGTTGCTACCGGAGAATATGCCGGCGCAATTGAACTCAATGCCGTACAACGTTCTAATCCCGAAATGCAGAAACGCGTCTATAACGCAATTCGTGCCGTCAGCGAGGAGAACCGAAATCCTGTGATCTCGATCCATGATCACGGTGCTGGTGGACATCTGAACTGTCTGAGTGAGTTGGTCGAGGCTACGGGAGGCCGCATTGACATGGATCAGTTACCTATCGGTGATCCTACCCTGAGTGCTCGGGAAATCGTCGGAAACGAATCCCAGGAACGCATGGGGCTCGTGATGAAGTCTGAAGATATCGAGCATCTCAAACGGATTGCCGATCGTGAACGGGCTCCGATGTATGTGATCGGTGAAACCACCGGCGATATGAAGTTTACCTTCGTCAACAACAAAACCGGCGAAAAACCGATCGACTGGAAACTCGAATATATGTTCGGGAAGGCTCCTCGTACTGTTATGAAAGACAATACTGTAGCTGAAAAGTATGCCGAACCTCAATATACTCCTGCTCGTGTGGTTGAGTACCTCGAAAACGTGCTACAACTCGAGGGCGTGGCCTGCAAGGATTGGTTGACGAACAAAGTGGACCGTTCGGTGACCGGACGTATTGCCATGCAGCAGTGCGCCGGTAGCGTGCAGTTGCCGCTCAACGATTGTGCCGTCGTTGCCCTCGATTACCAAGGCAAGGCCG
The DNA here is from genome assembly GCA_949283215.1 of uncultured Alistipes sp. GTDB lineage: Bacteria > Bacteroidota > Bacteroidia > Bacteroidales > Rikenellaceae > RGIG1874. Next base: position 3,990 of record CASDSC010000150.1, read on the forward strand.
GTATCGCAACCGCGCTGGGGCATGCCCCAGTGGCCGCAATGGCAGATCCTGCTGTCGGTTCGAGACTGGCCATCACCGAATCGCTGACCAACATCGTATTTGCCCCTATTGCCGGTGGCCTGTCGAGTGTGTCGCTCAGCGCAAACTGGATGTGGCCCTGTAAAAACGAAGGCGAAGATGCGCGCCTGTATAATGCCGTACAGGCAGCAAGTGATTTCGCCGTCGAACTCGGAATCAATATCCCGACCGGTAAGGATTCGCTCTCGATGACCCAGAAGTATAAAAATGGCGAATTGGTGTATGCTCCTGGTACCGTGATTATCACGTCGGCTGCCGAGGTGTCAGATATTCGGGGCGCTGTATCTCCTGCTCTCAAGCACCGCAGAAGTCAGATCGTCTATGTCGATATGAGCGGAAAAGCCGGTTTCCCGCTCGGGGGAAGCAGCTTCGCGCAAACAGTTGGTGCGGTCGGTGCTGATCTTCCCGATACGGAGAGTGCTTATCTTGCCAAAGCTTTCGGCGCTGTACAGGCTCTCGTGAATGAGGGCAAGGTGCTGGCCGGGCATGATGTGTCGGCGGGCGGTTTGGTGACTGCTCTGCTCGAAATGACTTTCGCCGACAACCGTTCCGGTATTGATCTCAATCTCGACGCACTCGGTGAAAAAGACCTGATCCGCGTAATGTTCAGCGAAAAACCCGCTCTCGTCCTGCAAGTCGAGGAGGGAATGGCCGTTTGCGAGCGGATGAAAATGATGGGAGTCAATGCTTTTGTCATCGGTACTGTCAATGAAGAACGGCGGTTTACCCTCAGCAATGCAGGCGTGGAGTTGACTCTCCTCATTGACCATCTCCGTGATGTGTGGTACAAGACTTCTTATCTGCTCGATCGTCGCCAAAGCGGGGCACAAAAGGCTCTTGAACGGTTCACCGGATACAAAAATCAGGAATTGGTCTACAAATTCCCTGAAGCATTTACGGGCCGATTTGCACAATATGGAATCGATCCGCACCGGAAAACAAAAACCGGGGTCAAGGCCGCGATCATTCGTGAAAAAGGAGTCAACGGTGACCGCGAAATGGCCTGGAGTATGCATCTGGCCGGAATGGATGTCAAGGATGTGCATATGACCGATTTGATCGAGGGGCGCGAGACACTGGAGGATGTGAATCTGATCGTTTTTGTCGGCGGCTTCTCGAATTCCGATGTGCTCGGATCGGCGAAAGGTTGGGCCGGTGCATTCCTATATAACCCCAGGGCAAAAGAGAGTCTCGAGAAGTTCTTCGCCCGTGAGGATACGTTGTCGCTCGGCGTTTGCAACGGTTGTCAGTTGATGATCGAATTGGGTCTCATTACTCCCGATCACAACCAAAAACCGCGGATGCTTCACAATGACAGCCATAAATTTGAATCGGGTTTTGTAGGTGTACGCATCGAACCTAATCAGTCTGTAATGCTCGGCTCGCTCGCAGGTAGCCGCCTCGGTGTGTGGGTCGCTCATGGAGAAGGCAAGTTCAGCCTGCCTTACGAGGAGGAACGTTACAATATCCCGATGAAATATGCAGTGGATGCATATCCAACAAACCCGAATGGCAGTGCGTATAATGCCGCTGCGCTTTGCAGCGCCGACGGACGCCATCTGGCGATGATGCCTCACCTCGAACGAGCAATGCGACCCTGGAACTGGGCATATTATCCTGAAGATCGTACTGATGACGAGGTAACTCCCTGGATTGAGGCATTTGTCAATGCCCGTAAATGGATTGAACAGAAAAAGAAATAGTTGTGTCGCAGGAGCGCGTCGCATAAAAGCGGCGCGCTCATTGCGGTTAGGGCAGGGTGCCCCGATGTGTCAAGAAATGTAAAGAACGATGCCGTGCGGGTCTGATAAAGGAACGAAACGATGAATAATGCACCGATAGGGGTTTTTGATTCGGGGCTCGGGGGGTTGACTGTCTGGAAAGAACTCAGACGTGGTTTGCCGGCCGAGTCGATCGTCTATTTCGGAGATGGTAAGAATTGTCCATATGGACCGAAACCTGTCGCCGAAGTGATCGGTTATGCCGAACAGGCTGTACGGTTGTTGCTCGACCAAGGGGCCAAACTCATTGTGGTGGCTTGCAATGCGGCTACTGCTGCCGCGATTGATTATTTAAGGACAACGTATGATTTGCCTTTTGTCGGTATGGAACCGGCCGTTAAACCGGCGGCTTTGTCGACCCGAAGCGGTGTAATCGGTATCCTGGCTACAAGAAATACCCTCAAGGGACATTTGTTTCGGGATAATGTGGCTAGGTATGGTGATCGGGTGCGGATTCTTGAGGCCGTAGGTGAAGGTTTTGTCGAAATTGTTGAGGCTGATCTGGAGCAAACCCCAAAAGCCGAAGAAACCGTGCGTAGAGTCGTCGAACCAATGTTGAACGCTGGAGCAGACAGAATCGTCCTCGGATGTACCCATTATCCGTTTCTAGCTCCGGTTATCCGCCGTGTAATTGGTGATCGTCAGGTAGAACTGGTTGATCCTGCTCCGGCTGTTGAGAGACGGGTTGCACATCTGTTGACTGAATTCGGGTTGCAAGCCGAGGTTGACCATCAGCCTCAATACTCGTTTTTTACCGCCGCTGGACCTGAATATCGAACCAAACTGGAGGCTAAAAGCCGTTTCGCTTTAACGATGATTTAATTCCGCCATGTCGGATTCGATTTGATATGACTGCTTCGAAAAAAAATACAAAAACAACTTCGAAAAACGGTGGAACAAAAACTCCCCGTGGATTAACCGATAATCAACGTTGGTTGTACGGTTTCGTGTTGCTGTTTTTTTCCCTTTTTCTGCTGGTAGCTGTCGGGTCGTATTATGTGTATTGGGCTGAAGACCAGGATGTCGTGCGTTGGGCTAGTCTGTTTAGTAAAGACGATGGCGTCGTGCTTAACTGGGGCGGTCGTTTTGGCGCCTTGATGGCCGAAAGTCTCGTCGGTGATTCGTTCGGCGTATTCGGAATCTGTGTTCCCATCGTGTTGATGATTCTATCCTTGAGAATCATGCGATTTCGTCCCATGTTCCTGCGTCGTTCGGTCCGGTTTGCTCTCGTGTTGATGATCCTCGGGTCCGTGACGCTCGGATATCTGTTCGGGGAACGATGGGGGGTATTCGGCTCGGGATTCGGCGGTTTACATGGAATATATGTTGCGCAATGGCTCGTTTCGTTCCTGGGTAAAATAGGAACAGGGCTATTATTGCTGCTATCGATTATTCTGTATGCCGTTTGGGTGAACAGAAGTACCATCGGGTTGGTGAATCGGGTTGGTAAGGCTGTGGTCGATAACAGTTTGAAAATGGGTGAAGCTGTCGTCCATAAAACGGCTGAAATGGTGGCTCACCATACTGCAGAACTGGTCGGAGACAAAACGGATCAGAACGAAAAAAAAGACTCTTCGGCATCCGGGAAACATGCAGGAATGCAACGTGAGGAGCAGTCCGTTGATGTTGAAAAAGATGAAGAAACTAGTGATGAGGATGGAAATGGACGGGACGATTTTCAAGTGACAGACCTTAGCGGTCATATGGAGGAGTCGGAGGAGGATGAATATGGTTTCCGTATCCATCGTGCTGGTGGAGAGACTGTGCCGAATCTATCTGAAAGAGGGGCTGTGAGTGCTTCGGACAACCGTCTGAGTACGTATGATGAGCAAGTACATGGCAGACTGACTGCGAATGGTAAGGACCAACATGCCGAACAGCCTGAAGTGGTGCCTTTGATCGAAGAAGACCAGACTGCGGAGGAGCCGCTCGATGGAGAAGGATTTGTCGTGGTCGATCGTACGGGGAATGTTTCTGATGATCAGTGGGGACGAAATCGTACGACTCTCAACGAAGCCTATGGACGGCGATTGGGGATGGTTCGGGAGGGTGCCGAACCATTGGTTGAACCCGAAATGACTGTGAGATCGGTCAATGAAGGCCATGTCGGAAATGACGAGGAACAGAGGGTTGCGATGACGTTGCCGGCCGTGGAAAATAATTTGCCCCCTGTGAATGATACGGCGATGATTATTCCCCAAGCTTCAGCGGCGGCTGAACATGCCGAGCTCGAAATTGTCGACGCGACGACGGCCGCTGATGAAATGTTGGCTGACGATGAGATCGATAATGCGTTATATGACCCGACGCTGGAATTGTCGAAATATCAGCGACCTCCCGTCGAACTGCTCGAAGACCACAAGGTCGAAGTGCGAGTGACCGAAGAGGAAATTTACGAAAACAAGAATCGGATTATCGAAACGCTCGAAAATTTCGGTATCCGGATCGATAAGATCAAGGCAACGATCGGTCCAACCGTGACACTCTATGAAATTGTGCCAGCTCCGGGTATCCGGATCTCGAAAATTAAAAATCTCGAAGACGATATTGCCCTCAGCCTCTCCGCTCTCGGGATTCGGATCATCGCCCCGATTCCCGGAAAAGGAACAATCGGTATCGAGGTCCCCAATAAAGACAAAGAGGTGGTGTCGATGTATTCGGTCGTCAAATCCGTGAAATTCCAGGAATCCACTTACGAATTGCCGGTCGTTCTCGGAAAAACCATTTCGAACGAAACCTTTATAATCGATCTCGCCAAAATGCCGCACTTGCTCGTGGCGGGTGCCACTGGACAGGGTAAATCGGTGGGCCTTAATGCGATCATTTCGTCGCTCCTCTATAAAAAGCATCCGGCAGAGTTGAAGTTCGTGCTTGTCGATCCCAAAAAGGTGGAGCTGACGCTTTATGCAAAACTGGAACACCATTTCCTCGCATCATTGCCCGGTGAGGACGATGCCATCATTACCGATACGCACAAAGTGATCTATACGCTCAACTCGCTGTGTATCGAAATGGATAACCGATACGACCTATTGCGTAAAGCCGAGGTGCGCAATATCAAAGAATATAATGCAAAATTTACCCGCAGACGGCTCAATCCGCAAAAAGGACATCGATATCTCCCTTATATCGTCGTGATTATCGATGAGTTTGCCGATATGATCATGACTGCGGGCCGCGAAATCGAAACCCCAATTGCCCGAATCGCTCAATTGGCCCGTGCCGTAGGAATCCATCTGGTGATCGCTACGCAGCGCCCCACAACCAATATCATTACCGGGTTGATCAAAGCGAATTTCCCTGCCCGGATCGCATTCCGGGTTACCTCGATGATCGATTCGCGTACAATTATCGATCAGCCCGGGGCAAACCAACTCATCGGACGCGGCGATATGCTCGTGTCGACGGGTAGTGAACTTACTCGGGTGCAATGTGCTTTCGTCGATACGCCCGAAATCGAGCGGATCACAGAATTTATCGGAAATCAGCGTGGTTATCTCTCGGCTTACGAACTGCCTGAATATGTGCCTGAAAATGAAGCCGGGGCATCGAAAAATGCCGATATGGGACAACTCGATGCAATGTTTGAAGATGTGGCCCGTTTTGTAGTGCAGAACCAGCAGGGATCGACCTCCTCGATTCAACGCCGTTTCTCGATCGGATATAACCGTGCCGGCCGTATCATGGATCAGCTCGAGGCTGTCGGTGTGGTCGGCAGGGCCGAAGGTAGCAAGCCTCGGGAGGTGCTGATCGCCGATATGCATTCGCTCGAACAACTACTGACCAGTGTCGATGGG
>CASDSC010000151.1 GCA_949283215.1 uncultured Alistipes sp.
CATTGTGTAAAACGTTGCGTAGCGGCAATCGAATCCGCCGTCAACACATCGTCCTTTACCAACGGAGGCAATACCGCCGATTCTGCTTCGCCATGCTCATCTTCGACCGATTCACTGTACAAACGAAGGAATCCGTCGAATCGGACTACTTCGCCGCTTGCCACAAAAAGTTCCGAGGCTCCACTTACCGCAATATCGACCGTAGTCTTCTCAATCTGAGCAGCCGCCATTTGTGAGGCCAGCGTCCGCTTCCAAATCAGTTCGTACAACCTTTTCTCCTGTGGGGTCCCTTCGATCGTCGACTGATTCATATAGGCCGGACGGATCGCTTCGTGCGCTTCCTGCGCCCCTTTTGATTTCGTTTTATAATTACGAACCTCGGAATAAGATTCTCCGAAACGCGTCGTAATCTCGGCTTTGGCCGCTGCAATAGCCTGGCTCGACAGATTCACCGAGTCAGTACGCATATAGGTAATCCAACCGGCTTCATACAGGCGCTGTGCTACAGACATGGTCTGCGCTACCGACATCCCGAGTTTACGTCCCGCCTCCTGTTGCAACGTAGAGGTCGTAAACGGTGCCGGCGGTGATTTACGAGCCGGTTTTTGTTCCGTACGCACCACAGTAAAAGTTGCGGCCCGACAACGATCCAAGAAAGCCAAAGTCTCATCCTCGGCATGGAATCGCTTATTGAGCTCGGCTCGAAACAAAGTTTTCCCATCGGGGGCATAGAACTGACCCGTCACACGATAATATTCGGTCGGCACAAATCCGATAATTTCCCGTTCGCGTTCAACGATCAACCGCACCGCCACACTCTGCACACGTCCGGCCGAAAGAGACGGTTTCACCTTTTTCCAAAGTACCGGAGACAATTCGAAACCCACCAAACGGTCAAGAATACGCCGAGCCTGCTGGGCATTAACCAGATTCATATTGACCGTACGCGGATTCTCTACCGCATGCAGAATAGCATTTTTGGTGATCTCATGAAACACAATGCGTCGGGTGGTCGCCACATCAAGGCCCAGCACTTGGGTCAAATGCCATGCAATCGCCTCTCCTTCGCGGTCTTCATCGGAAGCAAGCCATACAGCCTTCGCCTGTTTCGCTAATTTCGAAAGCTCGCTTACCACTTTCTTTTTATCGGCCGCCACTTCATAGACCGGAGCAAAATCGTGAGCAATATCAATGCCGAGGTCCTTTTTCGCCAAATCACGGATATGACCGAAACTCGATTTGACGATATAATCTTTCCCCAAAAACTTCTCGATAGTTTTGGCCTTGGCCGGAGACTCGACGATAACTAAATTTTCCTGCATGACAAACGACACAAAAAAAGGAAAACCTAAAGTCACTCTTTAGGTTCACCTCTATCGGATTATCGAATTAATGTATAAGTTAATTGAATTTCTACCGCACCCGGCGATTCTGAGCCTAAAAGCGTCGCCTCGCCGAATGAGAATTCAGACCCTACCGTCGCCCCCATATATACATTGCGTGGCGTGTCGGGTTTACGCAAAAGATCCTGCACATATACCGTCATATCCATTCGGTACTCTCCGGGGATACGATACAAATACCCGCCGTACGGCAACGTATTACCCTCCGACTCATACTCATATGCATAATCAGGAATCACAATCTTGTCGTCACTGAACCGATAGTACATTCCCAATCGGGTCGGAGCCGCATTCATCACATCAATCGATGGATCAGCGAGTTTAATACGGAACAACGCCTGATTAATCACAATATCGCTGTACGTGATCCCGTTTTGCGTTTTAAGTGCCTCTACGGCAGCCACAAACTCATCGGTAAAACGCAAGCACGGTACGACTCCCGCCATATTTTGCACATACACTTTATTCAGAGGAGCCGTACCAGGCAAGGTATCATTGATCCCGACAACCGCACTTCCGGTATAATCGTGTTGTACAACATTGATCGACGCATTATTGAAACGATAGCCCGAATTATCGAACTCATATTTCACATTGACCGTATCAAGGACAATGGTATGGGCATAATCACGATATGAACGAGAGAACAATTCCATATACGAAGTTGTCATATCAATGCGGTACATGGCCACATTTTGATTGGCTTCAGGCGTAATATAAAACCCATGAAATTGTAAATGAAACATAGAGTCCGTCGCGTAGGTAGCCGAATCAGCCCGCATCAGACGTTGCAAATAAGCCTCTCCGGCCGGAAGCACATCGACTGCTGCACGAATATGCCGTCCGCCCTTGTGGGTAAAGGCAAATAGAGGGTCAGCCTCAATTACAGTATCGACCCGATAGTTGGCATAATATGTCGTATCGGGATAAAGATTGGCTTCGGGCTTAACCTCGTAAACCAAGAATCGTTGAAAGTTTGTCGTGTCACC
>CASDSC010000152.1 GCA_949283215.1 uncultured Alistipes sp.
ATGCCATGATGTCGGGACTTTCGCCATCGGTCATCCGCGCCGCACTGATGTGTTCGGCACTGCAAATTGCACTGGCCGTTACGACGAGAAACTATGCATACAACACCTTGTTCGGGGCTGCAGTCGTGATGCTCGCCCTCAACCCGGGATATCTGTACGACATCAGTTTTCAACTCTCGTTTTTGGCCGTGCTGTCGATCCTGTTTTGTTACAAACGGTTTATGCGGCTCGTACACACCCGATACAAAACCGTCAATTACCTGGTCGGGCTCGTTTTGATCGGTCTCGCTGCACAAATCGGTACGTTACCCCTCATCGCCGCACAATTCGGTAATATTCCGCTCGTTTCGCTCTGGATCAATCCGCCGGTCGTGCTATGCGCGACCGTCATTGTACTGCTGTCCGTGACGTGGATCCTGATTCCGCTTCCGATCCTCGCTCCGATTTTCCACACCCTGATCGCCAGCGCGGTGGATATCCAGAACAGTATCGTACATTGGGGAGCCTCATTACCCGTCGCAGCCATTCGGGGTATCGAATTATCCCCTGTCGCAACCGGAGCGATTTACCTCTTCTTACTCATACTTGCACTGCTGGTCAAAACAGGTGAAAAACCCACACCTTTTACATTATCCCAATAATGACTGCCGACGATTTTGATTTTCTCCGTTCCACCGAAGCCCGCGACCTCATCGACCGACACATCACCGAGGACCCGGGTCGTATTGCCCTTACATTACGCCACCCGCACGCGGCACTTATCGCAACTCAGATTAAATATCTCCAGCGTGCAAAAACCAAATTACCATCGTATTACGAGGCACGCTGTATCATCCCCTCCCTCGCTTTCGAGCAGTCCAGCAGCGAATTCACTGCCGCTCACAAACCATACGAGGGGAATGTATGTATCGACCTTACCTGCGGCTTGGGTGTCGATTCGTTCGCATTTTCACGCCGATTCAAACGAGTGATCGCGCTCGAACGGGACGATCTGTTTGCCTCCATTGCCCGTTACAATTTCGACCGCCTCGGAGTCAAGAATATCGAAGTACGGAATATATCGGCCGAGGAGTTTATCGCCAATTGGGCTACCGTGACAAACATGACATGTCACCCTGACAATACGATGACAAACAGGTCGTCACAACGGCACCACAATCCGAAATGCAATGGGTACCCTTCCATACCGGTCGACCTGGTCTATGCCGACCCGGCAAGGCGCGACGGAAACAACCAAAAACTCGTCACGTTCGAGACGTGTTCTCCCAACATTCTCCAACTTCTACCCACCCTGCAACGCCTCACCCGAAAAACAGTCGTCAAAGCCTCTCCTCTGTTCGATATCGACGAAGCCTTCCGGCTTTTTGGCTCACACACCCGCGTGGAGGTCGTATCATTACAGGGCGAATGCAAAGAAGTCCTGATCGAAACCGGAGACCATCTGCCCGATCAGTATATCCGAGCCACTGCACTCGGTTACGGGTCAATCGAGCTGCCGTATCGGCACGAAATCCATATCAACACGACACGCGTTGCGGATCGAGGCCGGCACGAACAATCATTTGCACAGGCATATTGCGGTTCTTCTGAACCCCTCGGATCCAAACGGTCGACACAGGCAGATCATAGCCCGTACACATCGTCAACCCTCAGTGGATCTCAGGCCCCCGAACCCACTCAGGCCCGTTATCTGATCGTACCCGATGTAGCGCTCTACAAAGCCCGACTCATAGACCGGGTATTCGGACCCGACGTTCGACGCACCTCACAGACCGGTTACTGTTTTGCCGATCGCATACCCACCGGTTTACTGGGGCGTGCATACCCAATTACCGACGTGTTCCCCTTCCGCCCCAAAACACTGAAAAAACTCTTCCGGGAACGAGGCATCGACCGTCTCACCATGCTCAAAAAAGATTTTCCGCTCTCCACCTCCGCTATCGCCTCACAACTCGGCATCCGCGAAGGAGGTACACTCACGGCCGCATTCACCCAAATCGACGGCGAGCGCCTCTTATTCCTCCTCGGAAAACCGGAAACTGCCTGAAATTTGTATATTTGTCCTATCGAATGCCGGCCTCCGTCCGACTTATCTTTCATCACTCATGATCAAAGAAATCATCAACTTCATCACAACCGGAATCTGGGAGAAAAAAGACCACGAATACAAATCGAAAAAAGTACGATGGGCTGTACGCCAATTCAAGGTCTTCATATATACCGCAAAAGGATTCGGCGAACATTCGCTCGTGGTCCGTTCTGCGGCCCTCACATTCTATACGCTGATGTCGGTCGTCCCCATCGCCGCTCTCGTATTCGGTATCGCAAAAGGGTTCGGACTCGAAACTCGGGTCAACGAATATCTATACAGTACATTCCCGCAATACGACCAACTGATCACTCAGGTGATCGAATTCGCCAACAACATGTTGCTCCGAACCCGTGGCGGCCTGATCGCTTCGATCGGATTCATCGTCCTGTTCTGGGCCGTCATGAAAGTTTTCAGCAACATCGAAAACGCTTTCAACGAAATTTGGGAAGTACGAAAAGCGCGTAGCATCGCACGAAAATTCTCAGACTATATGTCCGTAACGTTCGTCGCCCCGATCCTATGGGTCCTCTCGAACGGTATCGCACTCCACCTGAGAAACACCATACAAAAATACTCCCAGCCCTGGTTCGTGGACATGCTCTACGGACTGGCCTCCCTTATCATATTGTGGCTCCTGTTCGCATTCGTTTACCGCGTAATGCCGAACACCAAGGTCAAAGGCCGGTCAGCCCTGATGGCCGGAACAATCGCCGGGACCATTTTCCAGATCTTTCAGATCGTCTATGTCTACATCCAGACACAGGTCAGTTCGTACAACGCGATATACGGTAGTTTCGCCGCCCTCCCGCTCTTCCTGATCTGGGTCCAAACCAGTTGGCAAATCCTGCTGCTCGGGGCCGAACTTTCGTTCGCTTATCAGAATATCTCGAAATATGAACAGGAGAAAGAGTCGCACCAGATGAGTTATGACCTGAGACGAAAAATCATGATTGCCGTGATGTACGTCATTATCAGACACTTTCTGCAAAAACAGGGCCCTGTCCCGTCGGAAACCACCGCACAGGAACTCAACCTGCCGGTCCGGACAGTCCGAGACGTCATCTTCGACCTCGAACGTGCCGGTCTGATCGCTTCGGTCCGTAACGAGCAAGACGAAAAAACAAACCTCTATATCCCCGCTACGGACATCTACAAACTGACACTCTTCGACGTCATCGACCGTGTCGAATGCAGCGGACTATCCAACCTCGCTTCGGTCGACAGTCCCGAACTCGAAACCGTCAACGCTATCGTCGACCGAATGAAAAGCCGAGCATACGCTTCTTCCGACAACGTTCTGCTTATGGATGTCATGCCCCCATTACAACCCGATGGGGCCGGTTCCCACACTGCGGCACAGTCCAAGTAAACCGCATTATAGAACGCAAGACCGTCAAGCATACCCGGCCGTACACAACTCCCGCCACCTCCGGTTTGCGTCGATGCGGATAAGCAGCGGGATACAAAACAATATCCTTTTCCCGGATGCCGACATTTGCAGTTCCGTTGAAAAATAAGTACCTTGCATTGTTTTCGTCCGGATCTCATTCAAATTTTCCATGAAAAAAGTCGTCGTCATAGGTAGCGGCAACGTGGCCGAAGCTATCGCAAAAGCCATCGTTCGCACCCCGGAGTACGTTTTGACGCAAATATATGCCCGCAACCATACGGAAGGGCCCCGATTGGCCGCCCAACTCGCATGCCCCTATGCAGGTGAACCAAAAGAACTCGCGCAGGCAGACATTTATCTGATTTGCGTCTCGGACCGCGCCATAGGACCGCTCTCCAGATCACTCGATTTTGGAAACGGGATAGTGGCCCACACGGCCGGTAGCGTCGAATTGTCCGCTCTCGCGCCAAACATACCCCACAGAGCCGTCCTATACCCCCTGCAAACCTTTACAAAAGGACGTCCGGTCGATTTTTCATCAGTGCCGTTTTTTATCGAGGCTTCTGATCCCTCATCGCTCGACACAATCGGTAAACTGGCCCGCTCTTTATCGGCAAATGTTCGCGAAGCATCTTCGAAACAACGCGCTATCATACATCTCGCCGCCGTTTTCGCCAACAACTTTACAAACCACATGTACTCCCTGGCGGAACAAATCCTACATGATGCCGATACCCCTTTCGATGTACTGGGACCCCTCATCTACGAAACCGCACGAAAAGCCGTGGAAAGCGGATCACCCCGTGCTGCTCAGACTGGGCCGGCAATCCGGAACGACTTCCAAACCAAAACAAAACAACGGGACCTGCTGACCGCACATCCTGAACTCGAAAAAATATATACTAATCTGAGTAACAGCATATGGGAAACTTCAAAGAAGATATAGCCCGCGTCAGGGCATTCGTATTCGATGTCGACGGCGTATTCACCGACGGCGGCATCATCGTGACACCGGAAGGCGACTTTATCCGTAAATACAACTCGAAAGACGGTTTCGCTCTCAGTTACGCCATCAAACGCGGTTACAAAACCGCCGTGATCACAGGTGGCAGAGGAAACTGCCTCGAAACACGATTCCGAATGCTCGGGATCGACAAACTATACACCAACTGCCTCGACAAACTCGACAAACTCAAACAATTCATGACCGAATATGAATTGCAGCCCGACGAGGTACTGTTCATGGGCGACGATATTCCTGACGTCGAACCCATGCTCCATGTCGGCATGCCGGTATGCCCGGCCGACGCCGCAATCGAGGTCATCGAGGCTGCCCGTTACGTCTCCCCGTTCAAAGGTGGAGAAGGATGCATCCGAGACGTCGTGGAACAGACCCTGCGGGCCCGCAACGACTGGTTCTCGGTCGCTGACTTGCGCACCGATGTCGCATCGGCATAAATCCGCCCTCAAAGGAACAGTGTACCAAGTCACATACCTCATAGACAAACAGGTAACCGCATTAGAATCACAGTAACCCGGAAGACTCCTGCCGGAACATTACGCATACCCAACAAATACGTTATCAACCCCATGAAACACCACGCATATCTCATCCTCGGGGCCATCGGCTGGCTGTTAGGCACCGCACAGGTCTCCGCACAAACGCCTCAAACACGGCAAAATCCAATCCGAACTTATCTCGAACAATTGCCGATACTGCCTGACGACAACAGAATGGCCGGACAATTCTCCAGTCACAGCCCTCACCAGCAAAACGGCGATGCCGGTCATTTCCTCTATCGGGACCAACACGGCGATGCGGTCATTTTCGATGTCGAGGGACCCGGCTGCATCACCAGCATGTGGGGTACTGTTCTCGACCATAACGGAACGTTCAAATTCTATTTCGATGGCGACACGATCCCAAAATACGCGATCAACATCCACGATTTCTACCAGGGCAAACACCCCGAGTTCCCCCAGCCATACGTCTCGTACGACCGCAGAGGATATTACCTCGAAGATTCATATGCCGGGAACTGCTTCATGCCGATCCCTTTCGCAAAATCGCTGCGGATCGCGGTAGAAGGGGAAACCAACTTTTATCACATCCTTTACGAACGGTTCCCTTACGGAACAGAAATCGAATCGTTCCCGGCCGATACACCTTCGCCAGCCGGTCGTGACATGATCCGCGCAGCCATGCAGCGGAACGCCCGGGCTACAACACCCCAACACAGGCAACAACGCCCCCAGACTACAGCTTCCGACAACAGAACCCGTCCCGAAGGCCAAACAACAAATACCGAACTGGCGGCTTGGCAAAGCGTCGACTTGCTAAACACCACGGGGGCCGGATCGGTACGCCTGATCACGATCGAAACCGACACCCTACCCGAACTGTTCCGCAACCTCCGCCTGATGATGATTTGGGATGACGCTGCCGCACAAGCCCCCGAAACCGACGGATCCAAAAAACTCGCTTACGAAAAGACCGAAAACAGCCGTTTATACAACGTACAGGCACCGCTGGGATTCTTCTTCGGATCACCGCACGCCGTCCTCGACCTCGAATCGCTCCCGCTCTCGATCCGGAAAACACGCAACGGTCGGGTCAGACTCACCTGCCGATTCGTGATGCCCTATTGGCAGAACGCACGCATCACGCTCTTCAACAAATCGGACCGCCCAGCCGGAAAAATCACGGCCCGGGTACTCACCGATACAACGGCTTATCCACAAGATGAAACCGGTTACTTCACCACGGTATATCGCGAAGGAATGACCGTATACGGAAACGACTGGATATTCTGCGAAACCCCTGGAACCGGCTGGTTCCTCGGTGCCGTACAGTCTTGCCGCCTCGAACACTATTGCGAAGGCAACGAACATTTCTGCACCGACGGAAATCGTACTCCCCAAATCAACGGTACGGGTACCGAGGACTATTACCTCGGATGTTTCTGGCCAAACAAAAAATACAACACCCCATTTGCCGGATGCGCGGCCGACGTCCGCATCCTCAGCGGCGGTGACCCCAACAAATGGCTGGTGTGCCTGCCTACCGACTATACCACGGCTGCCGTTTACTACCGATTCCATCTTGACATGCCGATCCCATTCTACGGCGCCCTGGACGCCCGGATACAGCACGGTTCGGAAAGCCAGATCGAGTCGGAATACGCTTCATTGGCCTATCTCTATCTGCGTCGCCGCCCGGCCATGGAAGAGACCGACCTGCTGCGCGTAGCGAACCCTGGAAATGCGAAAGCCCACAAATACAAAGCAACCGGTAAGTACCGTACGGACAACCTGACTGCAAAATACGAAGGCAATTATCTCTACACTCCTATTACCGATGAAGGCAACTACCACACCGACGGAACAATCTCGTTCCTGGTAACCATCGATCCCGAAAACTGCGGGGTCCGTCTGCGTCGCCGCGCCGATCAGGCAATCGGACGGCAACGTGCACTGGTTTATGTCGACGGACAATATGCAGGTGTTTGGTACGACCCGCAACGTAACGACATCCTGAGATGGTACGACTCGGAATTCGAAATCGACCCTGATCTGACTCAGGGAAAAGAAACATTACGCATCAAACTGGTCGTCGAAGGGGAATCCGAAACCTGTAACTTTACGGATTTCGAATACCGCGTCCTCTGCCACAAAAAATAAAAGTTCTGTTCACTCGAACATACAAGAAGCCTGCAACGGTATATGCCGTTGCAGGCTTCTTAATACATATCATGCGGGAAGATTTCTATTGCTAGAAAGAG
>CASDSC010000153.1 GCA_949283215.1 uncultured Alistipes sp.
GCAGCGGTGAAAGCGGCGTAATCGCGCACATCTCCGTCAGCGGCAGGATACTGAATAACGGCGCCGAACTCGCGTCCGGTGAATTCATAGGTAGCATAGTCGTCGCTGACAATCTCGATACCGAACGGTTCACTACGTGTAAGGAGTACATCGAGAGTCTGCGGGAAAATGTTTTCGTCGACGAACAGGACATTTTTTCCGGCCTTAACCGCCTCACGCGAACGGAGCGCAAACATCATGAGCATGGCCTCGGCAGCAGCTGTAGCCTCGTCGAGGAGCGAACAGTTGCTGACCTCCATGGCGGTCAGGCCGCACACCATGGTTTGGAAGTTGAGCAAAGCCTCGAGGCGACCTTGTGATATTTCGGCCTGATAAGGGGTGTAGGAGGTGTACCAGGCGGGATTTTCGAATACATTCCGCAAGATAGCGGCAGGTGTAGCGGTAGGATAATATCCCATACCGATAAATGAGCGGAACTGTTTGTTTTTACGGGCCAGATCGCGGATATGGGCGGCAAACTCGTATTCGCTCATGCCATCGGGCAGATCGAGCGGTTTTTTGAGGCGGATAGTAGCGGGGACGATCTGGGCGACCAATTCGTCGAGACTACCGACACCGATTACCTCGAGCATTTGTTTCATTTCCGAGGGACCTACCCCGACATGACGATCTATAAATTTATCCTGGGCCATAGTTGTTATTTTAAATTTTGAGGTACAAATTTAATCATACTTTCCAACTCTGCACCTCGAGAAACGGTTAATTATAAACAATCTATCACGAATTTTACGATTTTCCCACACAATTTTCCTTCACCACTACAAACGCCATCCGACATTAGGGAAAGCTATTCCCGGCAACCAATCCTTTCGGACCACATCTCACTTACCGTACGCTCTGCATCACCACACTCCGCCCCCAAGAGGTTTCGTACCGGACACCTTAAGTCATAGCACACCTATTCGGTCGAAGCAAGACTTCCCTTCCGACGTCACCTCCGGTCAATAAATAAAACTGCTTCCGCCGATAAATTCCCGAAGAATCGAAGTAGGAGGGATTTCGTCGGGGCTCACCGGGGTGAAATAGTCGAAGAATTTGAGGAGACGTTGCGCTTCGCCATACTCGGGGATCGTATCGGGCACTTCGTGCAACATAGGTTCGGCAAGATTTTTCAGTACGGCGATTTCATAAAACAGAGAAGAGTTAAACATCACATCCGCCTCTTCCTGATACGGGAAGATATGCTTGTCTTCACCACGGCGCACACTTCCCCAACGTCTCAAAGTATCGGCGGCGTTGTTACCCCTTGTTTTATAATCGCGAACGATCCGCCGGAGCAGGCGGTTGTCCGTTGTCGGGATACGAGTCAGATCGTCGAGCGAAATCGAAGTAAAGGCCGACACATAAATTTTAAATTTATATCGATCCTCGACCTGGGGGGTCAATTTCGGATTCAACCCATGAATTCCTTCAATCACCAATACAGAGCGTTGGTCAAGACTGAGAGGGACATCACGCTGTTGCCGTTTTCCGGTAATGAAGTCATACCTGGGCACATCGACCGCCTGACCGTTGAGCAACATATTGAGGTGTTTGTTGAACGTGTCGATATCGAGCGCCTCAAGAGCCTCATAATCATAATTTCCTTCCTCATCCTTCGGTGTTTTCTCCCGATCCACAAAATAATCATCCAAAGAGATAAGGACGGGCTTAAGACCGAGAATTCTCATTTGTATTCCGAGACGTTTGGCGAACGTGGTTTTTCCGCTCGATGAAGGTCCTGATATCAAGACGATTTTGACTCCCCGCGCATGATTAGCCTCGGAAATCTGATCGGCGATATTGGCCAATTTTTTTTCATGGAAAGCCTCGGCGACTTTGATTAGTTCACTACTTTGGCCATTGAGGACCATGGCGTTCAGCGAACCGATATTCGACACACCGAGGATATCAACCCAATCTTTGTACTCACGGAAGATTTCAAACATCTTCTCCTGATTGACCATATTTTCGAGTTCCTGCGGATTGATGCGTTTCGGCACGGCAATATAGATACCCTGTCCGTATTTTTTGAGGTCGAATAGATGAATATACCGGGTCGACGGAGCCAAAGCGCCATAGAAATGGCCGACTATATTTGCCAAACTATATATGGTCACATAGAGATGAGGCCGCGTCCGCAGCAACGCGATCTTGTCTTCGAATCCAAATTTTGCATAAAGAGCTTCCGCCTCTTCAGCCAAAATTTTCTGGCGCACGATTGGAATATCATGCATAATGATTTCATCCATACGGGCACGAATACGATCGATATCCGTTTGAGGAATATCGTCAAAACCGTCGATTTCGCAATAAAAGCCCTTGGCGACCGAATGCTTGATCCTTAGGCGTTGCCCAGGAAACAGATCGATCACGGCTTTATTCAGCACAAAGAATAGGGTTCTTTGGTAAACCCGAATACCCTCGAAATGGGTAATATCAATAAACCTGACCGAAATCGGCGAATAGATTTTATAGTCGAGTTCCCGGAGCTCATTGTTCACATAAGCAGCCAAATATGGATTCGGGCCCTCGACACCGATCATAGCGGCCACCTGCCCGAGCGAAGTTCCCATATTGACATAGAGGTGTGAGTCGCTGTTTTCGCAAATCACCTTGACAGTATCATCCATAAGCAAAAAGATAAATACGAAATATTCAATGAGTAAAGGTAATTAAAATTAGATGAACAGGGGTACGTAAATCCAAAAATTATGCTTAGTTTTGCGGCAGTTTTGGCCTAAATGGAGGTCAGACTCTATAAATAATGTCTAACGCATTAATTTTCAAACAACAAACAACAATGGAAAACAACGAAAAACAAGAGAAGGAGATGGCTGGCGCTGTAGCGGCACCTGCCTCGGTCGAGAACTTCGACTGGGATGCCTTTGAGAATGAGGCGGGCATCTACACCGACACGAAAGAAAACATTGCGGCACAGTACGACCAGACGCTGTCGAAAGTACAGGTAGGAGAAGTGGTCGAAGGAACCGTAATCGGACTGAACAAACGAGAGGTAGTAGTAAACATCGGCTACAAATCGGAAGGAATCATTCCGATCGGTGAATTCCGCTACAATCCTGAATTGGCCGTAGGAGAAAAGGTGGAGGTGTATGTTGAGAGCGCCGAGGACAAGAAAGGCCAGCTGGTCCTGTCACATAAGAAAGCCCGTCAGTTGCGGTCATGGGACCGTGTCAACGAGGCCCTGGAAAAAGACGAAGTTATCAAGGGTTACATCAAATGCCGCACGAAGGGCGGTATGATCGTGGATGTCTTCGGTATCGAAGCATTCCTTCCTGGTTCACAGATCGACGTGAAACCGATCCGCGATTACGACATGTACGTAGACAAGACGATGGAATTCAAGGTAGTGAAGATCAACCAGGAGTTCCGGAACGTTGTGGTATCGCACAAGGCGCTGATCGAAGCCGAGCTGGAAGCCCAGAAAAAAGAGATCATGTCGAAACTCGAAAAAGGACAGATTCTGGAAGGTACCGTCAAGAATATCACTTCATATGGTGTCTTCATCGATCTTGGCGGCGTAGACGGTTTGATCCACATCACAGACTTGAGTTGGGGTCGTGTCAACCATCCAGAAGAGATCGTTCATCTGGACGAGAAGCTGAATGTCGTAATTCTCGACTTCGACGATCAGAAGAAACGTATCGCTTTGGGTCTGAAACAACTTTCGCCTCATCCATGGGATGCCTTGGATCCGAACCTGAAAGTAGGCGACAAAGTAAAAGGCAAAGTGGTAGTGATGGCCGACTACGGTGCATTCATCGAAATTGCACCGGGAGTGGAAGGATTGATCCACGTATCGGAGATGTCATGGAGCCAACATCTTCGCTCAGCACAGGAATTCATGAAAGTGGGCGACGAGGTCGAGGCAGTCATTTTGACATTGGACCGCGAAGAGCGGAAGATGTCTTTGGGTATCAAACAACTCACAGCCGATCCATGGGAAGGTATCGAGACCAAATACCCGGTAGGTTCGAAACACAC
>CASDSC010000154.1 GCA_949283215.1 uncultured Alistipes sp.
ACCGATTTCCTGCATCGTGTGGGGACATTCGGTCGCGGTTACGACATAGATTTGGTTGCCTGCATTGTTGGTGTTACGTAAAAGCCGCGCAGGAGTAAGCTCTTGTTCGAGCAACTCTCTGGAAACCGGAGGAATGACGGGTTGTATCGTGTCCATTCGTTATTGTACTTCAGCCACAAAGTTACGAAAACATTCTGAACATGGACTAACCCTATGTTATTTTTTCATTGCGTAGGACAGTTCTTTGATTCGGTTGGCCCAAACGCGGGCAGAGGTTTGATCTGCAAGATCCTGCCACGGTATGGGGGCCCCTATACGGATATCGAAGTGACGGCCGCGTTGTGCGAACATCTCGTCGGCAAGATAAAGCATTTCAATATTGGCCTTAATTCCGAGGGCGGTGCGCAAGTTCGATAGCCGGTAGAAGAAATTGGATAAGTGGCCGTCGAAGTGGACGGGGACAATGGCTCGTTGTGATTCGATCGCTTTCTTGACGAAATTGGGTTTCCATTCCAGGTCGCAGACGATGCCTCGATGGCGACGCGAACAGAGCCCGGCAGGAAATGTAATGATCGGAATATTCGAATCGAACGTTTGCCGTATCGTTTCGGCATACGAACTGTTTTGGCGCCCGTGTTTGTTGACCGGCACAAAAATCGGTGCCAAAGGACGCAGATTCATCAGCAGATCGTTGACGATGACGCGTACATCGCCGAAATAGGAGCTGACCTCGGTGGCGAGCATCATGCCGTCCATACCGCCAAATGGATGATTCGAGGCAAAAAGGTACCGGCCTTGAGGATCGAGACGTTCGAGTCCTTCCGCACGATAGGTAATTTGCATGTAATCGAGTGTGGAGCGGATGAAACGGATCGGATCGAGGTGGGCAAAATGGGTCAGTACATAATTAACTTCGTTTTCGTGGACGATGCGGCGGAGGTAGCGGACAAGAAAACCTGGAATATAGCGGGCCAAGGCTGGATTCTTGCTGCGTAATACCTGGGCGACATCGACTTGGATGGGTGTCGTGTCGGTAGATGTCATGGACGTGTACGCTTATGTGTTGATTGCAAAGATAGTGAAAGACTGCGGTTTCCCCTTGAAAATCGTACTTGTCAAATGTATGTAAAAAAAAGAACCTCCCGATTTTTTCAAGAGGTTCTTTTTTTGCGTTTATATCGGTTTAGAAGTTGTAACCCAGCGAGATGAAGAATGCTTTGTTTTTGAGGGTACCATAATCAAATTCTGAATCGGTACTTTTGTAGGCTGTATTGACAAGTCCCAAGTCATACCCGAGTGTCAGATAGTAGTGTGTGCGGAATGCTACACCCACTCCGAAACGCATACCGAAATCAGATCGTTTCATTTGTTTAGACATTTCATACGATTCATTGCCAAATTCGAGAGTGGTCTTTCTGAACAAATTAAATTCTTCAGATACAGCTCCACTTTCATATTTCAGCTTGCCTCCAAGTCCCAAGCCGTAGTAAAATCCTACATACGGTTGAATGTTTACCACATTTTTGACGTTGAAGTGATAACTTACAGCAACAGGCAACTTCAAATACATCGGGGTGATTTTAATCGTTTCTCCTCCTGCTGTATATTTACTGCCGTTACCAGACAGATACAAGCCTGTTTCCAAAAAGAAAGGCAGTTTCGGTGCAATCGATTGTTGCAGAGAAGCACCTACATTGAAACTGGCTCGGGCATCATATGATACTTTGACATTGCCTGACTTGACAGTCATGTTGGCAACATTCAAACCAGCCCGAACTCCCCATGTGGTTTTTTGTTCTTGTGCGGTGGCGATGCTGGCCACGGCAACGATTCCGAATAGAGTCAATAAGACTTTTTTCATGATTCTGTGCATTTGTTGCTTCTCCGGTGTAAAGGAGCGAGTGGATAATCAAAATGTGACACCGCAATCTGGTTCCCGTGAATTGATTCTTCGATGAGGAGAGGTAAAGAAATCGGGTAGTCTTTTCTTTGTTATACCTCAAATAATAGGTTCCCCTCGTGAGGAATCACGGAATACAGACTCACATTTGAACGAATAATAAATAATAAAGTTTGATATGAGATAACAAAGATAATAAAAAAATAGATTCCAGGCCGGCTGAAGAGACTTATCTCACAAATTGTGCGATGTCAGGGCGCAAAAAATGTTGGCTGAGGAGTGTGGGTACTGATGTCGATTATTTTTTGACAAGTTATCTAATCGTATTGTATCGACCCGGGGCAAAAGCTTCTGAATTAGGGCTGGTTAACGTAGCCTTTGTGCGAAGATTTGGAACAGATGGATTTTTATGGCGCCGAGAATCGGGAATCCAACGGAAATCCGTTATCTTTATCCCGAATTTTTGGACTAATGACCGAATATCATATACCTGTTTTATTGGGCCCTGCGCTGGATTTGCTGGATGTGCATCCTGACGGAACGTATGTCGATGCCACGTTCGGAGGCGGGGGCCATTCGCGTGCCATCCTCGAACGCTTAGGCCCTCAGGGACGACTCTATGGATTCGATCAGGATCGGGATGCAGTGGCCAATCGGATTGAGGACCCTCGGTTCACGTTGATCGAGAGTAATTTCCGATTTTTGAGGGGACAGTTGAGGTGGCGCGGAGTGGAGCGTGTCGACGGTATTTTGGCTGATCTCGGGGTTTCATCACACCATTTCGATACCGAAGAAAGAGGTTTCTCGTTCCGGTTTGACGCCCCGCTCGATATGCGGATGAATCAGCGCGCCTCACTTACGGCTGCCGAGGTGGTCAATCGTTACGATCGCGACAGACTGACCCGTTTGTTCGGTCAGTACGGTGAGATAGAAACGCCCTATAAGGCCGCTGCCTGTATCGAACGGGCACGCGCTCAGGCTCCTATCGAGACGATTGAGGCGCTGATCGAGGCGGTACGGCCTTGTACGCCGCGCAAGGATGACCATAAGTTTTTGTCGAAGTTGTTTCAGGCTCTCCGGATCGAGGTCAATCATGAGATGGAAGCTTTGCGTATGATGCTCGAGCAGAGTGCGCGGGTACTCCGACCCGGAGGTCGGTTGGTGGTGATCTCCTACCACTCGCTCGAAGACCGCTTGGTGAAAAACTTTTTCCGGGCCGGTAATTTCGACGGAAAGGTTGAGAAAGATTTTTATGGGCAGCCGCAGGTCCCCTTTGACTTGCTTACCCGAAAGGCTGTAGTGCCCTCGGCGGATGAAGTGAAGGCGAACCCCCGGTCGCGCAGTGCCAAACTCAGAGCTGTCAGCAAACGATGAAAGATACTTCTTTTGACGAAAAACCCAGGATCCCGGTCGATGAATGGCTGGATGTACGTGCTGAGCGTGCGGCTCTGTCGTCTGCTGAAGACGAGGAATCGGAGAAAAGTGAAGCCGAGGAGTCTGACGAGGAGCAGATGGCGCAGCATGTGGACGAGACCGAGCAGGGTGATCCCAGCACGCTGCAGGACGATACGGAATCTGACGAATCCGAATCTGACGAATATGACGGAGATCGGATACGCCAGTCTTCGTCTCGACTCAAACGTCAGATCGGAGCCTTGCTTTCGGGTAGTATTCTGTCGAAAGCCGAAGTGCGCAAGTTCTATCCCTATATGTTGTTGCTGGCTTTCCTGATGCTGTTGTATATCGCGAATGTATTTAAAATGCAGCAACTGCATAAACAACATGATAGGTTGGCGGCCGAAGTGAAAGAATTACGGGCCAAATCGCTTACCCTTTCATCGATCCGCATGCATGCGACCCGCCAAAGCGAAGTGCTGACAGA
>CASDSC010000155.1 GCA_949283215.1 uncultured Alistipes sp.
CAGGTCGAGGCTCGTTTGACCGAACTCAAAAATATTATTATCAAATATTATCCGGGGGGCAGTACGAATGAACTGAATCGTGTTCTGTTCGATATTTTTGTTTGTGCCGCCGATCTGGCCGCCCACAACCGGATTGAGGACGAATTGTTTGTGCCGACCATCGAGGCGTTGGAACGTAGAATGGAGACGCGCATATGAAACGGTCGTTGAAAATAGCGGTTGCCGAACCTTCGCTTATTATCCGAAGCGGTTTACTATCCGTGTTGCGCCGTTTCGGATCGTTGAATATTCAGGTCGTGGAGATCGACGATATCGCACAACTGGGGTCGTCGTTATGTCGGCTTAAACCCGATGTGTTGATTGTTAACCCGGGTTTTCTCGGGCTATTTTCGTTGCGTCAGATCAAATCCGAATCGGGATGTCATCGACTGAAATGTGTCGCATTGCAGTATGCCATATCTGATGCCCTTTCGCTTAAGGAGTATGACGAGACTGTATCGGTTTTCGATACGGCCGACGATATTCGGGATAAATTGACTCGTTTGACCGATGAAAATCTGGAAAAACCGTTACAGGAGACTCTCAGTGCACGGGAGCGTGAGATTGTGGTGTGTGTGGTGAAGGGCATGACCAACAAACAAATTGCCGAACAATTGTATCTGTCAACGCATACGGTCATGACTCATCGTCGCAATATAGCAGCCAAGTTACAGATACACAGTCCCGCAGGTCTTACGATCTATGCGATTGTCAATAAGTTGGTCGAATTGAACGATGTGAAAGCGACGATCTCCGAATCGGAGAAATTTTGAATACATCAAGTCAAAGGGTTTGTACTCCTTTGTGGCTTCCCTGGTCTCTTGTGCCAATTGAGAATAAATGACAAATCAGATCTTAATCGGAGGATATTTCCTGCTGAAAGATCTGATTTGTGATGAGTTTTGACGTTTTGTGGGCCCAGAGGGGCATGATCCCACGACCTTCGGATTATGAGTCCGCTGCTCTAACCAACTGAGCTATGGGCCCTTGCTTGTGTTATCGCCGACGTGGCGAATCACAGCGGCACAAAAATAGCCAAAAGGGGCGAAAATCGCAAATTTATTCGGATAAAAAGGAATCATGACGAGAGAAAGGATATTAGAAATAATTACTATTTTTGTATAGCTAAAACCGTATCGTTATGAAAAAAATTCTGATTTGTTTGGTGTTCTTATTAACTGGAACGGCGGTTGCTCAAGCGCAGGATTATCGTTGGGGCATAGGTGTTCGTGGAGGTGTCGAATGTACAGGAATCGCATTCAAGTATAATTTCGATCCGGCTAACTCGATCGATGCCATGCTCGCATTGATTCCGCGTAATGCCAATTTATTTGCCTTGTATGAGAGGCATATTCCCGTCATAGCAGAAGGTTTCCGCTTTTTCTATGGAGGTGGAGCGAATCTTGGGTCGTGGAAAGATAAATTTACGTTCGGTATTGATGGGGTAGTCGGCCTTGAATATAAAATCAAACCGATTCCTCTTGCGTTGGCGATCGATTACAAGCCTTTCTGGAATATGGTGGGCCATAACAGGTTTATTGCCGATGATTTCGGTTTTACCGTTAAAGTCGTATTTTAAAAGAGGTGCTGGTTTTTATTTTTTCACATTATGAAAAACTTTTTATACCTGTTCATTTTTTTATTGCCGTTTGTTTCGTGTGTGAGCAAGCAAAGTGCGGACAAACTACAGGCTGATCGTGATTCATTGAGTCTGGTGGTCGCTGCGAAAGATTCGATCATTGAAGATGTATTTACTTCATTGAACGAGATTGCAGAAAATCTCGGGGCGATCAAGGCTAGAGAGAATCTGATCTCGAACAGCGTGGGAGAGGGAGAGATCCGGAAGCAGGCGACTGTACAGATCAGTCAGGATATTCAGCAGATTGACCAGTTGTTACAGACCAACCGTCAGACGATCGCTCGATTGGAACAGAGTGCGGCTCAATTGAAAAAAGCGAATGTGAAGATCGCGGGTCTTGAAAAGCTGATCAAACAGATGAATGAGCAGGTTGAAAGTAAAGATAATGAGATTGCTGAACTGCGTAAAACGCTCCAGGAACGTAATGTGGAGGTCGCCGATCTGAATACGAAGGTAGAGGCGTATGGTTCAGCTGTTGAGGAATTGACGGTTGAGAAAGATCAACTCGAGGGTCAGGTTAAAAGTACCACTGATTTGCTGAATGTTGCGTATTATATTATCGGGCCGGAAAAAGAGTTGATCTCTAAAGAGATTATTTATAAATCCGGTTTTATCGGTCGGACGCTAAAGATCAATGAGAACCGGAGTCTCGATAGTTTTATACAGGTCGATGCACGCACTTTTGACGAAGTAATTATTGGTAAAAAGAAAGTGACTCTCGTCAGCTCACATCCCGAAGGATCTTATGAATTCGTGATGAATGGGGATAATTTCTATTCGTCGTTGGTCATCAAGGACAAGGATAAGTTCTGGGAGTATTCGAAAGTTCTCGTGATAAGCTACAAATAATCGGAATTTCCGTAGCGGACCGAGAGATTTGCGGTCCGATCTTTTGGAAAGCCCGAAATGTTTGTTACCTTTGCGCGCAGTATTCATCTAAACACAAACATCAGACACAATGAAAAAGGGAATTCATCCTGAAAATTATCGTGTAGTGGCATTCAAAGATATGTCGAATGACCATGTGTTTTTGTGCAGGTCCGCCGTTCAGACGAGGGAAACGATCGAAGTGGATGGCGAAACCTATCCCGTGTACAAGATGGAAATCTCCAATACTTCACACCCGTTCTATACAGGTAAGATGAAGTTGGTTGATACCGCAGGACGCGTAGATAAGTTTATGAGCCGTTATCAAAAGCATTACGATAAGAAGAAAGCCGCGAAGTAATCGGTGCGACTTCTAAAGAAAAGAGGAGAGACATTCGTTGTCTCTCCTCTTTGTTTTTATCATTTGGAATAAAAGGCAGAATGACTGTCCTGTATAGGTCGTAATAGGGGAGAATATAATACTCGTTCTTCTATTTGTCGCGAAAGCGGTCGAAAGCGGGGAATCCTAAAAATGAGCGGCTTTTTGTTGCAAAGTCAATGACGCTGCGCCAACATTATCTGTACCTGTCTTAAGTCCCGTGTCCCCATGGTAATTAGGTTCATCCACGATAGCATAGATTGCCTGTTATGGTCTGGGTTCTTTGTTGTGTTCAGTTCCTTTGATGGTTGGACTTACCCCTCCATGGCAAAGAAAACCAGATATAGCGTAGTTCGTTGATGCGATTTATACTGGACAGAGCAGCATGAGTCAGACAGCCGGCGTATTCTGTCTCTCTTGTTGCTAAGCACAACTAGTCTACTTTGCAGGAGAGGGGTGATTGGTATCAACCCACTGGGTTAGCTCGACAAACTCGGCGACACCGAGCTGTTCAGCACGTTTGCCGAAATAAGGATGTTCGGCCCCGTTGAAATCGCCGAATGCAGCACGGAGTGCGTTACGAATCGTTTTACGACGTTGGTTGAACGCCGCCTTAACTACGCGTACAAACAGCCGTTCGTCGCAATCGAGCTGGCGGACCTGGTTTCGGCGTAGGCGTATCACGGCACTTTTGACTTTAGGAGGGGGATTGAAAACGCCTTCGTTTACGGTAAACAGGTATTCGATGTCGTACCAGGCCTGTAGTAAAACACTGAGAATCCCGTAGTCACGACTACCTGGAGGTTCGGCAATGCGTACAGCTACTTCGCGTTGTATCATACCGACTACTTCGGGTATGAGATCACGGTTGTCCAGTACAGTAAAGAATATCTGCGAAGAGATGTTGTAAGGAAAGTTCCCGATAATGTTTACTCCACCCGGGAATAGATTTACCAGATTCATTTGGAGAAAATCCCCTTCGATCAGTCTGGGAGTGAGTGTCGGGAAATGGTCGTGGAGGTATGTGACGCTTTCCGAGTCGATTTCTGCCGCATACAGAGTTATGTCGCTTCGCTGGAGTAGGTATTGGGTTAAAACGCCCATGCCAGGACCGATCTCGAGAGCGGTATTGCAGCGGTCGGCTGTAAGACTTTCTGCAATTCGGCGGGCGATGTTCTGATCAGTAAGAAAATGTTGTCCGAGCTGTTTTTTGGGACGGACAGAATCGGTTGTATTGCGATAGGTCATGAATAGATGTCAGTTATTCGAATATGGGGATATTTTCCAAAACTAGTGTCGAATGTTTCGGTCCGTTCGAGCAAAGGTGTCCCCGAGTTTTATCGAGTGCCGTGCTTTGAGATGGTAGGGCCTGATTCGTCACACATCCGCCAGATTTCTATCTGTATGCAGTGTATCTCTCTGTGGGGGCATTTCAAGTTTCTCTGCTTAGACTTCTTTCGTTTGTATATACCCTTTGGGGGGGCAATGCGAGTTTTTCTTTGGCGTGCGAGTCTAATTATACGCAGGCCGTGAAAAACCTTATGGGGACTGTATCCGTATTGTTTTTATAGACAATATGCGGTGTTAGCCGGCATTCAATTAATTCCCCATTTCACTGATGAATTTGATGCGGACGAGCCGTATCTCTTCCTCACTGAAATCCGGTCCCAATTCCTGCAAAGCTGCTTCGATCGAATCGTCCTCGGCATCCTCCTTAAAGTACAGGTAGATCTCTTCGGCTTTGTCTTCGTCGATTACTTCATTGATGTAGTAGTTGATATTGAGTTTGGTTCCCGAATTTACGATTGCTTCGATTTCGGTCAGCAGTTCGTCTCCATCGAGATCACGTGCACGGGCGATGTCTTCGAAATCCATCTGACGGTCGATGCTTTGGATGATGAAGACTTTGTTTCCGCTTTTGTTGACGACGCTTTTCACGACCATATCCTGCGGCCGTACGATCTCTTTGTCTTCGACATAGGTCTTGATCAGTTCGATGAACGGCTGTCCGAATTTACGAGCTTTCCCCGATCCTACACCGCTGATATTCTGTAGTTCTTCCAACGTGATCGGATAGTGGATCGACATGTCCTCGAGTGATGGGTCTTGGAATACGACAAAAGGCGGCAATCCGTGCTGTTTTGCAACTTTTTTGCGCAAGTCCTTGAGCATCGCAAAGAGTTCTTCGTCAGCGACACCGCCTTTGCCCGAAGGAGCAGCGGCACCTTCTTCTTCCTCTGCATCATCGTAATTGTGGTCGAGTGCGATCATGACCGAAACGGGGTGGGCAATATAGGCTTCTCCTGCGGCATTGATTGACAGCATGCCATAATTTTCGATATTCTTGTCGATAAATTCGAGAATGAGCGCTTGTTTGATTACGGCGCCCCAGAAACGGCTGTCATGGTCGTTACCGGCACCGAACCATTCACTTTTGTGGTGCCCGTATGATTTGATCAATGCAGTATTTCGTCCGATCAGTACGTTGATCAGGTAGTCGGCCTTGAATTTGTCTCCGATGGCGCGAAGCGTTTGTAGCATGAGGCGCATAGCCTCTTTGCCTTCGATCTTCGTTTTCGGGTGGAGGCAGTTGTCACAGTTGCCACAATTCTCTTCCGGGTAATTCTCCCCAAAATAGTGCAGGAGGGTTTTTCTGCGGCAAATCGACGATTCGGCGTACGAAACCGTTTCCTGCAACAAAAGCTTTCCGATTTCCTGTTCGGCTACCGGTTTGCCCTGCATGAATTTCTCGAGTTTCTGAATGTCTTTGTAGCTGTAAAATGCGATGCATTGTCCCTCACCGCCATCACGACCGGCCCGACCTGTCTCTTGGTAGTATCCTTCAAGACTTTTCGGGATATCGTAGTGAATGACATAACGCACGTCGGGTTTGTCGATTCCCATGCCGAATGCGATCGTGGCTACGATCACGTCGACCTCTTCCATCAGAAATTTGTCTTGGTTCTGGGCACGCGTGGCCGCATCCATTCCTGCATGGTATGCCAAAGCCCGGATATCATTTGCGATCAGCAATTCCGTAAGTTCTTCGACTTTTTTACGGCTCAGACAGTAGATGATTCCCGATTTTCCTGGATTTTGCTTGATAAACCGAATGATTTCTTTCGATGCGTCGATTTTCGGACGAATCTCGTAGTATAGATTCGGTCGGTTAAATGACGATTTGAAGACTGTAGCATCAAGCATGCCGAGGTTTTTCTGGATGTCCATCTGTACCTTAGGCGTAGCCGTTGCGGTGAGCGCAATCAACGGCGCACGTCCGATATCGTTGATGATCGGACGTATCCGGCGGTATTCGGGGCGGAAGTCGTGTCCCCATTCCGAGATACAGTGGGCTTCGTCGATGGCGTAGAACGAGATCTTTATTTTGCGCAGAAACGATACATTGTCCTCCTTAGTGAGTGATTCCGGGGCGAAAAAGAGCAGTTTTGTTTTGCCCTCGAGAACGTCGTTTCGGACTTTTGTTATGGCGGCCTTGTTGAGCGAGGAGTTGAGGAAGTGGGCGATGCCCTCCTCCATACTGAATGCTCGCATGGCGTCGACCTGATTTTTCATCAACGCGATCAGCGGAGATATGACGATGGCTACGCCGTCCATGACCAGGGCGGGCAATTGGTAGCACAAGGATTTACCTCCACCGGTAGGCATCAGCACGAAAGTATCCTTGCCTGCCAAGACATTGCGAATGACCGCCTCCTGGTTGCCCTTGAATGAGGTGAATCCGAAATATTTTTTGAGTTCATCGTGCAGTGATGCACCCTCTTTATGAGCCATTGTTTGGTGTATGACTTTATAATACGTATTAGGCGAAAGTATGTTAAAGATAGAAAAATTTTTCTAAATTTCATTAACTTTGTGCAAATAATTTTTGAAATCTATGCCGTGCGCGAACACGTCGCATGGGCTGCATTTCAGACAGAACCATTAGAAGAAAGGATGAGACTCTATACGGATAATTTGGTAAAGCGATACAAGGCGCGTACCGTAGTCGATCATGTGTCGATCGAGGTGAATCAAGGAGAGATCGTGGGTTTGTTGGGGCCCAATGGAGCGGGTAAAACCACGACGTTTTACATGATCGTGGGTTTGATTACCCCCAATGAGGGCCATATTTACCTTGAAACGGACGATGTGGTGGCGGAAGGGTCAGAGCAAGCGCCTGTTCGTAATGTGGTGGATATCACCAACGAGCCGGTCTATCGCCGAGCTCAGCGCGGAGTGGGTTATCTGGCACAGGAGGCGTCGGTATTCCGTCAGTTGAGTGTGGAGGATAATATTAAGGCGGTACTTGAGATGACAGACTTTACCAAGGAGTATCAGCGGGAACGACTCGAGGGCTTGATCGAAGAGTTCCGTTTGCAGAAGGTTCGCAAGAGTAAAGGTATCCAGCTGTCGGGAGGTGAACGGCGCCGTACAGAGATAGCGCGTGCCGTAGCGATCAATCCTAAGTTCATATTGCTTGATGAACCGTTTGCCGGAGTCGACCCGATTGCGGTGGAGGATATTCAGGGCATCGTTGCTACGCTCAAGAATAAGAATATTGGGGTGATCATTACCGACCATAATGTCCACGAGACCTTGTCGATCACTGACCGTACATACCTGTTGTTCGAGGGACGGATTTTGAAAACCGGTTCCGCGGAGGATCTGGCCAATGACGAGACGGTTCGTAAGGTGTACCTGGGTCAGGATTTCAAATTAAGATAGGTTATGCAGAGTACGATCGTTCCCAGTGCTGTGAGCGGTACCTTGACAGCTCCGGCCTCGAAGAGTTATGCGCAGCGAGCGCTTGCTGCCGCGTTGTTGGCACCAGGACGGACCGAACTGCTGCACATGGGTTTGTGCGACGATACCCGGGCGGCGATGGGAGTAGTACGGCTGTTGGGCGCAGAAATTTCGTTAGAAGGTACAACCTGTTGGATCACAGGAGGATTGCATCCGGAGGGGTCGACGCTGAATATTGGTGAATCCGGTTTGTCAACGCGACTGT
Organism: uncultured Alistipes sp.; assembly: GCA_949283215.1. Lineage (GTDB taxonomy): Bacteria > Bacteroidota > Bacteroidia > Bacteroidales > Rikenellaceae > RGIG1874. Next base: position 7,933 of record CASDSC010000155.1, read on the forward strand.
TTACCCCGATCGCTTCATTGGTCGGCCGTCCGATGACGATTACGGGCGAGGGATCGATTCTGAACCGTCCGATGGAGATGATGGTGACACCGCTCGAGGCATTGGGGGTACGGATTACGACGACGGCCGGACGGTTGCCGCTGACGGTAGAAGGTCCGTTGTGCGGGGGGGAGACCGAAGTGGACGGATCGCTCAGCTCACAATTCATTACGGGTTTGCTCATGGCCTTGCCGATGGCAGCACGAGATACGACGCTACATGTCGATCGGTTGAACAGCATCCCGTACATCGATATGACGCTCGGTGTGCTTGATTCATTCGGCATCCGGGTGGATCATGAAGGGTATCATAAGTTTTATATTCCTGGGCGACAGAGCTACCGACCGATCACCTATAATATTGAAGGGGATTGGAGCGGTGCATCGTGCCTGCTGGTAGCGGGCGCTACGGCAGGAGGGGTGACTGTGACCAATCTCGATCCGTTGTCGCGTCAGGCCGACCGGGCGATTCTTGATGCGTTGTCGGCCGCCGGAGCCGAGATTGTGGTCGAATCCGATCGTACGACAGTTCGACAGAAAACATTGCGGGCATTCCGGTTCGATGCGACACATTGTCCGGATCTGTTTCCTGCCTTGGTGGCGTTGGCGGCTGCGTGCGAGGGCGAAACGGTTCTGAAGGGAACGACCCGTCTGACCCATAAAGAGAGTGACCGGGCCCAAACTCTGGCCGAGGAGTTCGGCCGAATGGGTGTGTGTATCGATATTTCGGAATTCGACACGATGCGTATCAAGGGAGGATCGGTCCATGGCGCTGTGGTGGAAAGCCACGGAGATCATCGTATTGCGATGGCACTGGCTACGGCAGCACTTCGCGCTGACGGGGCGGTTACGATCGAACGGGCCGAAGCCGTGAGCAAGTCTTACGACCGTTTTTGGGAGGATCTGGCCCATTTGTGCAAATGCTAAATTAATGAGGAAAAATAATGAATAGTTTCGGACGTAATTTTCGGGTTTCGATATTCGGAGAGTCACATGGAATTGAGTTGGGTGTTGTGATCGATGGTGTGCCGGCGGGTCTTCCGCTCAGCGAGGCGGATCTGATGGTCGATATCGAACGGCGTAAAAGTGGTGCCCGCGGGACTACACCGCGTAAGGAGTCCGACATGCCGCATATCGTATCGGGTTTGTTCAATGAACATACGACGGGCGCCCCATTGGCCATCCTGTTTCGTAATGAGAATACGATTTCGAATGATTACCGCAATCTGGTAACGCATCCGCGCCCGTCGCATTCCGATTGGGTGGCGGGCCAGAAGTTTCATGGCTGGAATGATTACCGGGGCGGGGGCCATTTTTCCGGGCGTTTGACCTTGGGGCTTGTGGCTGCGGGTGCTGTAGCTCGGAAGGTCCTCGCTGGGGTGGAGATAACCTCCCGTATTTTGGAAATAGGGGGGTGCACCGATCCGGCGGGATTTGCCGATGTGGTCGAAGCGGCCTTGCGGGCGCACGATTCGGTGGGCGGAATTATCGAGTGTCGTGCGGATGGGGTTTCCGTAGGATGGGGAGAACCGTTCTTCGATTCGGTGGAATCGTATATCAGCCATGCGATTTTTTCGGTACCGGCCGTACGTGGAATCGAATTCGGTACGGGGTTCCAGGCGGCACGCATGCGAGGTTCCTCGCATAATGATCCGATTGTTGACGCAACGGGCCGCACGGCAACGAACCATGCAGGAGGTGTCGTGGGAGGTATTTCGAATGGTAATCCGGTTGTTTTTCGGGTGGCGATCAAGCCGACAGCCAGTATTGCGGCGCCTCAGCAAACCTTCAATACGGAGCATGGAGCCGTTGAGGAGTTACGTATTCGCGGTCGTCATGACGCTTGTATCGCCTTGCGGGCTCCCGTAGTGATTGAGGCGGCGACAGCGATTGCATTGGCCGATTTGAAATTGACCGCATCGACTCGTTGATCTGTCGGACCGGAATCTATTTATTTCTTCACTTTTACATGCAGCGAGGTGAGGCTGATGGATCCATCCGATAGGGGGTGGATCGTTGGAAATGGCAGGCAATAAAGGGGGTGCGATTAATTTCCTCATTTCATAGAACGGTTTGAATGAACTGCGCAATAAACGGCGATTCCTGTACGTTGAGAATGTGATGTTTCGCAGCGGCAGGCGGTGCAGTTTATTGTTGAAATTGTTATATTTGCAATCGTTTTATCGAAAAACGGGGATATAATCTATGAGTAGTTTAAAAATAAATAATATGAAGCGTGGTTGGTGGCGACGCATGTGGCTTGTGTTTTTGCCGATAATGTGTGCGACGGTGGCGAGGGCTGAAACGCCAAGTTTCGAGACGGTTGTGCCCAATGCCGTTGCAGTAGACGAACCGTTTCGACTTGAATATACGTTGAATGCGAAGCCAGAGTCGTTTTCAGCGCCGACCGATTTCCCTGGTTTTGATGTATTGGCAGGGCCTACAACATCGCAAAGTCAGAGTATCTCGGTAGTAAACGGATCGATGACCCAATCAGTTACCTATACGTATACTTACGTGCTTTTGGCGAAGGAGAAAGGTACTTATACCGTACCGTCCGCATCGGTGACAGTTGATGGAAAAACATATACGACAAAAGAGGTCCCGATTGAAGTGGTCGACGCAGAAGGCAAACCGCAGGGAAACACATCCTCCAGTACGCAAACGCCCCAAGGTACATCGTCTATCGGTAAAGACGATATTATGGTGCGGGTTCATGTCGATAAGGTCAATGTTTTCAAGGGAGAATTGGTAAAAGCCACATTCAAACTATACACTCGACTCAATATGAGTGGGTTCCAGAATGTGAAATTCCCAGCATTCAATGGTTTTTGGAAACAAGAACTAGATGTAAGTAATTATAAATGGCAACGAGAGACCGTTGATGGCAAGATATACGATACCCGTGTAGTCGGGGAGTTTCTGCTTTGTCCTCAGGAGGCAGGTGAGTTATATATTGAGAAATTCGATGCGACGGTCATTGCACAGATTGTGACACAATCACGATCGCAATCGTTGATTGATGAATTCTTTAATGGAGGTGCACATGTTGAGGAGGTGACAAAAGAAGTATCGACTGCGCCGGTCCGTATTACAGTGAAAAATCTTCCGGCCGGAGCACCGGACGGCTTTGCCGGAGCTGTGGGACAGTTTACAATGACAGCTGAACCGGTCTCGTCGCAGTTGTCGGCTAATTCGGCGGGGACATTTACCGTGAAAATATCAGGATCGGGTAATCTGCCTTTGATTCATGCCCTCAAATTGTCGTTGCCGGCTTCGTTTGAGCAGTATAATGTCAAGACGACTGAGAGCTTGCGTTATACGCCCGCAGGGATTAACGGATATCGTCAGTTCGAGTATCCGTTCATTGCGCGTGCCGAGGGAGATTATCGCATTGATCCGGTTACGTTCTCCTATTTTGATCCGGGACAGATGCGTTATGTGACTCTCAATTCAGAAGCTTATAATCTGGTGGTGAGTCCAGATTCGACAGGAGGCAATACTCCGTCGCAAGGCGTTGTGGCAGGGCTGAATAAAGAGGAAATCAAGTTGTTGGGCCAGGATATTCGTTTTATTCACATAGGTGCGGCAGGCCTTTTTGCACGCAACAAGTTGTTGATCGGTAGTGTATGGTATTATGTGCTGCTGTTGTTGCTGATTGCCATAGCCGTTGTGGAATATATCTATTTGCGTAAATATATCCGTGAGAATCAAAATAGCGTTTTGGTGCGCAACAAGAAAGCCAATAAAGTGGCGTTGGCTCGTTTCCGTGCAGCTGCCAACCATATGGCTGAGGACAATCAGCGGGAGTTTTATGAAGAGATGTTGCGGGCTTTATGGGGTTATATGAGCGACAAACTCAATATCCCGGTATCGAATCTTACGAAAGACAATATTCGGGAAGGATTGTCCAAACGACATGTGCCGGCCGATCAGATAGCCCGATTTATCGAGATTATTTCCGATTGCGAATATGCGCAGTATTCTCCGTCGGCTTCGGGCCAGATGAAAGAGATCTATGCTACGGCAGTTCACCTTATTTCGAAATTTGAATCGATTATCAAACGATAGAACCGATGAAAAGATATGCGTTTGTCTTGATATGTGGTTTGCTGGCCTGTTACGGATTGCGGGCGCAGGATACTGTTCCGGCATCAGAATTGTCGCCATCGACACCGATTGCTGCGCAAGCCGAACCTAAAGATCCCAAATTGATATGGGATGAGGCCAATACGGCCTATATCAACGGAAATTATAGGGAAGCGATCACGTTATACCGGTCGATTGAGGAAGCAGATCAGGTAAGTTCAAAGCTTTATTACAATCTGGGTAATGCCTATTTCAAAGATGGTAAGATGGGGCCTGCCATTTTGTATTATAACAAAGCGTTGAAATTGGCGCCCAATGATGCGGATATTCGATATAATTTGGCCGTTGCCAATAATTACACCAAAGATCGGATTGAAACGATCCCGCAGTTTCCGCTGAAACGATGGATGGTGTCTCTTTGTAACGCATTGAGCAGTAATGCTTGGGCTGTTTTGAGTCTGGTGTTTTTTGTTGTGACATTGGCAGGCACGATTGCCTATCTGTTAGGGCGTCGTATGTGGTTGCGCAAGACGGGATTCTATAATGCGATACTGTTCTGCGTATTGTTCGTGATTTCTGTAACGTTTGCAGTGTCGCAACGTAATGATTTTCTCCATCCAGATGATGCGATTGTCATGGCCGGTTCGGTATCGGTCAAAAGTTCGCCCGATGCCAATAGCCGGGATATCTTCATTCTTCATGAAGGCACTAAGGTACAAGTAGAGGGAGAGCTTGGTAATTGGCGCGAGATATCGATTGCCGATGGGAAGAAAGGCTGGATGGAGGCTGATGCGATAGAGATGATCCGTTGATCCGATGTCCAGATTGCTTGATAACGTAGTAGGAGAATTGGCCAAGTTGCCCGGAGTAGGGCGTCGGACCGCTTTACGTTTGGCCATGCATATTTTGCGCATGGAGGAAGCCGAGGTGGGCGAGATGACTGCGGCGATCTCCGATTTTCGGAATAAAATTCACTATTGTTCGCGTTGTAACAATTTATCGGACGATGATTTGTGTCCGATTTGTGCCGATCCTGCCCGGGATCACTCTACGGTATGTATTGTTGAGCAGGTCAAGGATGTGATCTCGATTGAGAATACACGGCAGTATAATGGGGTCTATCACGTGTTGGGCGGAGTGATCTCTCCGATGCAGGGTATAGGGCCTTCCGACCTGAAGATCGACCTTTTGCTCGATCGGATTGCACAAGGAGGTGTGAAGGAAGTGATTTTAGCCCTCAGCACGACAGTCGAGGGAGAGACGACGGTTTTTTATATTTCGCGTCGGTTGTCACAGTACGAAGGGATTAAGGTGTCGGCGATTGCCCGTGGTATCGGTTTCGGCGACGAACTGGATTATGCGGACGAATTGACCATTGCCCACGCATTGCATAATCGTACAGCGGTCAAATAATTACAAGTGGGTGTATCCTGCTTCTGGGAGCGTGTTCCCTTGGATCAATAAAAAGCATTCAGCTGCTCCTTTCCGAGATGTGCTACAATATCTCAGAGGTTACGAGGGTGAATGTGAATTCCGGGATAATCATTCCCAAAGTCAAGATTGTTAATCCTCGTATTTGTATCCGACGCCTTTGATCGTGACGATATGCTCGTCACCGATTTTTTCGCGTAATTTTCGGATGTGGACATCGATGGTCCGGTCACCGACAATCACGTCGTTTCCCCAAACATTCGAGAAAATCTCATCCCGAGTAAATACTTTCTGAGGTTTCGAATAGAGCAGTTCGAGCAAATTGAATTCTTTGCGCGGCAATACAAGTTCCTGGCCGTCCCGGATGACCAGATGCCGTTCATGATCGATCGTGATGCTACGAGGTTCGGCTGCCTGATTACCCTGAGAGCCTTCAATGCGTTTAAGCATTGCTTTGATCCGACTTACCAGCACTTTGACCCGTATCGGCTTGGTAATGTAATCGTCCGCTCCTGCTTCAAACCCTGCAATTTGCGAATAATCCTCTCCTCTGGCGGTCAGGAAAGCGATCAGTGTTCCGGCCAATTCAGCATGGGAACGGATTTCACTGCACGTTTCGATTCCGTCCATTTCGGGCATCATCACGTC
>CASDSC010000156.1 GCA_949283215.1 uncultured Alistipes sp.
AATGGTGCGTCCGCGTTTGTTGAAGAGTTCATGAGGCAGTAAGGCGGTACGGAGCATGGGGTGGATTTTGCCTGCCAAATGGAATAGTGTGCTGTTGTGGCCGTTGATATAGAGAGGAATGACGGGTACGGATGTTTGTCGGATCATGCGGAGTACGGATGGGTTCCAGCGTTTGTCTCGGACCTGCCCGACGCGTTTATACCATGTAGCTACTTCTCCGGCGGGAAAGATGACCAGCATCCCTCCTTCGGATACATGAGTTAAAGCTTGACGGATCCCCTTGGCGTTACGGCGTGCGTCGGCCCCCTCGAACGGATCGACGGCAATGAAATATTGTTTCATCGATTCGATTTTGTCAAGCAGAAAATTGCCGAGAAATTTTACGTCGGGGCGTATTTGGCTGAGCAAGTCGATCAATATGATGCCGTCGAGTGCGCCGGTCGGGTGATTGGCCACGATGATCGCGCCACCCGAAGTAGGGATATGTTCGATTCCGGTCGTGTCGGTGGTGATTTGCAGATCCTCGAGAATGGTACGTGCCGCCGGCCGGTCGCTGTTGAGCGTGAGTGTATAGAGCCGATTTACTTTTTGTACTCCCAGCAAGTGTGACAACAGGTTGGCCGATACACGCGCCGCAATGCCTCGATGGCCGAACTGGAGCTCTTCGCGTTCGATTAGATTCATGACGCAAATGATATATAGTTGTCGGGTGTTTGCAAAAACAAAAATAGAATTATTTTCGATACATTTGCGGGAACACCGCATGAATTCACATAGACTTAAATTGTCCATGGCTGACGATATACGTGACAAATTAAAGGCCAAAGTCGCTCTGCTCCCCACCACTCCGGGAGTGTATCGCTTCATTGGTAAGGGCGGCGAGGTGATTTATGTGGGTAAGGCGAAAAATCTGCGGCGACGCGTATCCTCGTATTTCATCGATCGTGCCGATCTGCATCCCAAGGTCCGTGTAATGGTGAGCCGTGCCGTCGATCTCGAACACATTGTCGTAGCTACCGAGGCGGATGCGTTTTTGCTTGAAAATAACCTTATCAAGCAGCTAAAACCACGTTACAATATTTTGCTTAAGGACGATAAAACCTATCCGTGGATCGTCGTCCGTAATGAACCGTTTCCGAGAGTGATGTCTACTCGCCGCATGGAACGTGACGGTTCGGTCTATTTCGGGCCTTATGCTTCGGTCCAGATGCAGAAAACGGTACTCGAATTGATTCACAGCGTTTATCCGATACGGACATGCGCTCTGAATCTTGCGCCTGAAATGATTGCCAAAGGCCGTTATGCCGTATGTCTGGAGTACCATATCGGCAACTGTAAGGGCCCCTGCGTGGGAAATCAGAGTGCAGCGGAGTATGCCGAGCAGATTGAACAGGTGAAAGCCGTGTTGCGGGGTGATTTGCGTGCCACGCGGGCCGATCTGACACGCCGGATGCACGAGGCTGCAGCCGCAATGAAATTTGAATTGGCTCAGACGTACAAACAGAAGCTTGAACTCCTCAATGATTATCACAGCAAATCGGTAATTGTGAGCAGCACGTTGTCCGATCTCGATGTGTTCGGCTTGGTGGTGGACGATGATGCGGCTTACTGTAATTTTACGCGTATCGTTTCAGGAGCTGTGGTCAATTCATTTACCGTGGAACTCAAACTCGGTATGGAGCAAACCGAAGCCGATATTCTGACTTACGCGATCGGGAGGATCGCCGAGCGGGTTGAGGGAGGACTGTCGCATGAGGTGGTGGTTCCTGTATTACCCGCCCAGGAGCTTTGGCCTGCGGTCCGGTTTGTCGTGCCGCAGCGTGGCGAAAAGGTGAAGTTGCTCGATTTTGCGGTGAAAAGCGCTAAAATCTATCGTTTGGAGAAACTCAAAAATCTTGAAATCAAAGACCCGGCGCGGCATAGTGAACGGATTGTTGCACGGCTTCAGAAAGATTTGCGTTTGCCGGCCCCGCCACGCCACATCGAATGTTTTGATAATTCCAACCTGCAAGGAACCCATCCGGTGGCCTCTTGTGTGGTGTTTCGCGACGGAAAACCTTCGAGGAAAGAGTATCGTCATTTCAATATCAAAACGGTGGTCGGTCCCGACGATTTCGCTTCAATGCGTGAGATTATCGGCCGGCGTTATTCTCGACTATTATCCGAAGGGGCCGAGTTGCCCGATCTGATCGTAGTCGATGGAGGCAAAGGACAACTTAGTTCTGCCTATAGTGTGTTGGTTGAATTGGGGTTGGAGCATCGGATCCCGATTATCGGCCTGGCCAAACGGATCGAAGAGGTGTTTTACCCCCATGATCCTGAACCTTATTACCTCGATCGGAATTCTGAATCGCTCAGGGTCATTATGCATCTGCGTGATGAGGCTCACCGTTTCGGAATCACGTTCCATCGTAAGAAACGTTCGTTGGCTTTTATCAAGAGCGAGCTGGAGGCAATCCCGGGGCTTGGAACCGTGTCGGTCGAGAAATTGTTGCGTAAGTTTAAAACCATATCGGCCATTAAACGGGCTACGGTTGAGGAGTTGGCTGAGGTGATCGGAGCACATCGGGCATCGGAAGTCATAAAATTTTATGCGGATGCGCCGGATAACAACGCTGAGTCATGAAAAAATAAGGGCCGATTGTTAATAAAATGGAGATAACTTCCTTGTGTGGCCGGCATAGGCGAGATATTTTTCCTGCTATCTTTGACTCCATAAAAATTCGACACAGGCATGATGCAGGAGGAGAAGCCACACGAGATCGATATCGAACTGGATGACCAGATCGCGACCGGTCAGTATGCCAATTTAGTGATTATTTCCCATTCAAGTTCAGAATTTGTTTTGGATTTTGCGAGCGTCATGCCCGGTGTACCCAAGGCGCGAATCCGTAACCGGATCGTAATGGCTCCGGAGCATGCCAAGCGCTTGTTGCTTTCGCTGCAAGAAAACATTACCCGTTACGAAACGACTGTGGGGCCGATCGTGTTGCATAAGACAGCGGCCGAGGAAGCCAGTGAGAAACATATGGCAATGTCGTTTACGGTCGGAGAAGCCTAGTGGACCGATGGCGGTTGGAGCATAAGATTTGAAGTGGATAGGTCAGAAGTGACTGGTGTCCGATCTTTAAGATGGGGCTGAAAGTGACTCCGAAATCTTATTGAGAACAGCCTTTTCATAATAATTTCATAGCAGCCGGTGCCGGTGGTGTCATTTGATGCCGCCGGTGCTTTTTTGTTTTTGATCAGAAGATACTGGTTGTGAAGTATCGTTGTCTGGGTAGCTTCGGTGCGATTACATGATATGGCCGAACCGCTGTATATTAATGGTTCTGAAGGTATGAGGCGACTTTGTTGGCGGCCGACTCTCCATCGATTGCAGCTGAAACGATTCCTCCGGCGTAACCGGCTCCTTCTCCAGCCGGAAATAACCCTTCTATTTCGGGATGCATGCCGCTTTCAGGATTGCGTGGAATGCGAACCGGAGACGAGGTACGCGATTCGACTCCGATGATTATCGCTTCATGAGTCAAGAAACCTCGCATTTTGCGGTCGAAGGCACGGAAGCCCCCGCGTAGCGTTTCGGTAATGAATGAAGGCATCCATGTCCCGAAATCGCACGATACAACGCCCGGGACATAGGAGGTGCGGGGCAGCGAGGCAGATACTCGCCCGTTGACGAAATCATCGAGACGTTGAGCGGGCGCGATCTGGTATGGTCCACTACATTCCCGGGCGAGGCGTTCGAATTGTTGTTGGAATCGCATGCCGGCCAATGGTCCGTATGCCGGAATTAAGTGAGCAAAATCGGATTCGCGAATTTCGGTTACAATCCCCGAATTGGCCCATATTGAGTTGCGTCCCGATGGAGACATGCCATTGACGACCGATTCCGACTGGACGGTCATGGCCGGAACGATAAATCCTCCAGGACACATACAGAACGAATAGACCCCCCGTCCTCCAACTTGTTGTACGAGAGAATAACTGGCTGCCGGAAGATAAGGTCCACGTTCGTCTTTATGGTATTGAATCGAATCGATCAGGGCCTGCGGGTGCTCGACCCGTACTCCCATGGCGTAGGCTTTGGCTTCAAGTCGTACTCCGTCGTGTTGCAGAGCTTCATATATGTCACGAGCCGAATGACCGGTCGCCAGGATGACGGCAGCCCCTTCGATCTGGGTTGCTCCGCAATGTACGGAGGTGATTCGCTGCCCTTTGATCTCGAAACCTGTTACCCGGCTATTGAAAACGACCTGCCCGCCGCAATCCGTAATGGTATGCCGAAGCGCGGTGATGATCCGGGGTAAACGGTCGGTCCCGATATGTGGATGTGCGTCATACAAAATCTCTTCCGAAGCACCGTGGTAATGCAGAATTTCGAGTATGCGCCGATAGTCTCCCCGCTTTTTCGAACGGGTGTATAGTTTCCCGTCGGAGTATGTCCCTGCTCCTCCTTCTCCAAATGCATAGTTCGAATCGGGATTTATGGTGCCGTTGCGGTTAATCTGTGCTATGTCCCGTTTGCGGGAAGATACGTCTTTGCCTCGTTCCAATACGATCGGCCGATAACCGAGCTCAATCAGCCGTAATGCCGCGAACAATCCGGCTGGCCCGGCTCCTACAACTACGACAGGGGTGGCTGTGCGGATATCCGGATAGTCGAAATGTATCGGAGCAGGGGTTTGTTCTCCATCTATATAAAGTGAAAGACCCAGGTTGATTTTCGGTGAATGGCTGCGTGCATCGACCGAGCGGCGGGTAATGCGTGCTAATGCGATTTGTTCCTCCCGAATCCCGACTTTACGTGCTGCTATCGGTAGGTATAATTTCGGATCAGATGCCTGCTTGGGAGATAGCAGTAAGGTGAGATCGAGAGGCATAAATATGAGTTTGATAGTGAAAATTAGGACAAAATTACTATTTTTGTTTGTAGTTTGCATGTTTTCCTTGACAATTCATCCGGTCCGGATTCGCGGCTGTGAAAGTACAATGTCATGCCGTGATGAACAGGGTCGGTTAATCTTATCCGTTATGCGTAAGGTAGTCATTATCCCAACTTACAACGAAAAAGAGAACATATCGGCTATGATCGATAAAGTCTTCTCGCTCCCCGAAACATTCGATCTGCTGGTTATTGATGATGGTTCTCCTGACGGAACGGCTGAGATTGTAAAATCACGTCAAATTGATTTTCCTGATCGCTTGCATTTGCTCGAGCGTAAAGGTAAGTTGGGACTCGGTACAGCATATATTACCGGTTTCCGATGGGCTTTGGAACATGAGTACGACTATATTTTCGAAATGGATGCCGATTTCTCTCACAATCCTGACGATCTTGTCCGGCTCTATCATGCGGCTCTCGCTGGAGCCGATGTAGTGATTGGGTCCCGGTATGTCTCCGGAGTTAATGTGGTCAATTGGCCGATGCACCGATTGTTGATGTCCTATTACGCATCTTTGTATGTTCGTACTGTGACCGGTATGCCTGTACGCGATGCAACGGCCGGCTTCGTATGTTACTCTGCCGAAGTATTGCGACGTATCGATCTCGACCAGATTCAAATGAAAGGCTATGGGTTCCAGATCGAAATGAAATATACGGCCTGGAAACTCGGATTTAAAATCAAGGAGGTTTCGATCGTATTTACCGAAAGAGTCGTCGGACAATCAAAAATGAGCAGTGGAATTTTCGGGGAAGCGTTTTGGGGGGTACTTAAACTGCGTTTCCGCGCAATTAAAGGTAAAGTGGCATGAGCAATCTCCTGATATGTGGCGGACGCATTGTGAATGAAGGCCACTCGTTCACGGGATGGCTACATGTGTGCAATGGACGTATCGTGGCGCTCGGTGAGGGCGAATGGCGCGGACCGTTTGATGGGCGGAGAATCGATGCCGATGGTAAAATTGTAATGCCGGGGGTGATCGATGATCAGGTCCATTTTCGGGAACCTGGAATGACTTATAAAGGTAATATTCGTAGTGAATCGTTGGCCGCTGTTGCAGGTGGAGTCACTTCATACATGGAGATGCCCAATACAAAACCGGCAGCTACAACGCTTGATTTGCTCGAACAGAAATATGAGATTGCTGCACGAGATTCGGCTGCCAACTACTCGTTTTATCTCGGGGCTGCGAATGATAATATCCGGGAAATTACGCACCTTGACCCTCGGTCTGTCTGTGGAGTCAAGCTTTTCATGGGTTCGTCGACCGGCAATATGCTCGTCGACGATGAGCGGACACTTGCAGCCATTTTTGCCGAGTCACCTGTACTGGTCGCTACGCACTGTGAAGACGAGGCTGCGGTTCGTGCCAATACTGAGAAGTTCAAGAAAAAATACGGCGATGCGGTGACGGCAGCAATGCATCCGTTGATCCGCAGCGATGAAGCGTGTTACCGATCGACTGCGCGGGCGGTCGAGTTGGCTGACAGGTATGGCAGTAACCTGCATGTATTGCATGTAAGTACTGCGCACGAGCTGACGCTTTTTGACACGAAGCCGCTTGAGGAAAAGAAAATTACCAATGAGGTGTGTGTGCATCATCTTTGGTTCAGTGATGCCGATTACGCCCGAAAAGGAAATCTTATCAAATGGAATCCTGCGGTCAAAACGGCAGCAGATCGTGACGCACTACGTGAGGGACTCTGCAATGGCCGGGTTGATATGGTGGCGACGGATCATGCCCCGCATACGCTCGAAGAGAAACAGAAACCTTATTGGCAGGCCCCTTCGGGCGGACCGCTTGTACAGCATTCGCTAGTTGCAATGCTTGAATTGGCTCGACAAGGTGTGCTAACAGTCGAGAAAGTCGTTGAAAAGATGTGTCATGCCCCTGCCACGCGATTTGCTGTGCGTGACCGCGGTTTCTTGCGGCCGGGTTATCATGCCGATATCGTGATTGTCGATCCCGAGGCATCATGGGTCGTGGCACCCGAGAATATCCGTTATCTGTGTGGTTGGTCACCGTTCGAAGGAGTACAATTCTCGGCTCAGGTGGTCTGTACGATTATCAATGGTCGCGTTGTGTATGAAAACGGCCAGATCGATCCGGATTTCCGTGGTGACCGTTTGGAATTCAATCGATAGCGTGCACAGTGTTGTGTGTATGAAGCTGACCGATGAGTGGCCTACTGTTTTATTTGTAACGTGATGGGAAGTGGGATGGCCGGTGGCGAAACGGTCATAGCGAGAATTTACCGGGAATATGACTGTAATCTGAATAGAACCCAGGTGAATAGTGCGGGAGTTATTTTGTGTGTACGACAAGTTTTGTAGTGTCTCCTAAAAATCATGTATTATGAGGTTTAGTTTCAGCCGATTGTGTGAAACAATAAGCGATACGCTCCGGCGATATCCGGTTGAAATGGGGTTTGCCGTGTATGGTGTTGTTGTCGCTTCATTGTATTATGAAGATGCAATCTCTGCGAATGAACCTTATGTGGCGATCATTCCGCTGTTTTTTGCATTGGCTTTTGCTCTGAACAGTCTGAGCCGAACGGTACCCGCGCGTTGGATTTATTATTGTTGTTGGGCTCCGCTCGTCGGGTTGTGGTTTGTCGACCTTGAACCCTGGGTCTGCTCGACCTCTTATCTGGTGACGGTGATTAACTGCATCCTGGTCGTATTGCTCAGTCGTTGGAGGCGGGATAATCTCGCATTCGTGTCCGATACATGGACCTACGTGGTCAATGTCATTGTCGCGGGGTTCTTTGCTGGGGTTGCCCATTTGCTGGCGATCGCAATCTATTTTTCGGTAGTCTATATATTCGATCTGTCGGATGCAAGCAGTGAAGGATTCCTGTTTTATAGCTCAATGATTGCATACGGGCTTGCATGGCCGATGATGTTTTTGACATTTGTCCGTGGCAGCATAGGGCAACCGTTACAGCCCAATCGGATGACCGATATACTGTTTAACTATATTGTTACGCCTGCTCTCCTGATATATACGGCGATTTTGTACGTTTATTTTATCCAAATCGCCTTTACATGGTCGTTGTCCAAAGGTAAATTGGCCTATATGATCTTCGTCTTTTCGATGATCGCCGTTGCGGTGCAGGCGTGTCAACCTTTGCTCAGACGGAGGTTGTACGATTGGTTTTTCAGTCGTTTCAGCGTAATTGCTTTGCCTGCCGTGATCATGTTCTGGATCGGTACGCTCTATCGGATCCGCCAGTACGGATTCACCGAAGCAAGAGTTTATCTGTTGCTCTGTGGGGTGATCATGACTGTTACATTGGGGTTGCTCATGGGGCGTCGGACCGGACGGTATCTCTATGTAGTGTTAATGTCGGCCGCAGTGTTCAGCCTATTTACTTATATACCGTATTTCTCTGCGGATGACATAGGGCTTCGGTCGCAGGACCGTCGGGTCGTCCGGTTTGCTGAGCGTCTCGGATTGCTCGATCGGGAAGGTTTATTCGTGTCTGATACGACTTTGTGTCTCGATTCCACTCAACGACATGAAGTGCGTATGTTACGTAGTGCTCTCCAATATCTGGAAGAACATGAAGCTTCGTTACACGGATTGACTTATTCATATGAATTGTCAAGGTATTTTTCTGAGGGAGAGTGGAGGTCTCTGATATCCGAGGAAGGTACGGATCCGGATCGTTTTATTTATCTC
>CASDSC010000157.1 GCA_949283215.1 uncultured Alistipes sp.
AAATAGTATACACAGTCTATTCGTTCATCATCACACTTCTACAGTCCTTCGTAAAAAACAATATCAGAAAGGGAACATCCAGAGCCCACCTTCAAACCACGGAACAAAACTTCGATCTGAACGGGAAGGCACTCATGAAGAGAACTGAATACACAACACGAAAACGATACCGTTCTAACTCCAATTCTACTACTGGCAAGAAGAGTCCGTGTCCTGGCATCCAATCAACAATCATCGGGCATGGATAGCGACTACCAAATATTGTCATAAACACCGGACTTTGCACAAGTCCAACTATCTAAATCCGGAAACATATAACTATAAACGCACGAGAATTGATTCGTGCGTTGATAGTTCCTAATTTTCATTTTACTCCACCCGTTCATTCGTTGTTTCTCCCTGAGTTTCTTCATCAGAATCAATCAACCGATACTCGCGATAATAAATCTTGATCAACAGCAGAAATCCCGAAATCAATAACGGACCAAAAATAATACCCCAAACACCGAACAGAGGGATTCCCATAATCACCCCGAAAATCACGATCAGCGGATGTGTATTTGCAATGCGTTGCATCAAAATAATCCGGCATAGATTATCCACATTGGCAATTACCAAAAGGCCATAGGCAATCATCACGATCCCTTGCCAAATCGCACCGGTCGCAATAAGATAAATACCGATAGGTACACTGACAATCACCGTACCGACCATCGGAATCAAACCGCACAACCCTGTAAAAAATGCCCAGAAAAAGCAATTTGGGATCCCCAATGCCCAATAAATGATTAACGCAGCCAAAGATTGCATCAACATCACAAGAGGGATACCGACCGCATTACTGAAAATAATTCCGTGAACCTCTTTTTTAAGCATTGCCAAACTATATCCTTTGAAAGGCAAATACATCTCGACTACACGTTCCATACGTCGTGCGTGAGTCAACATAAAATAGACAATAACCAACATTAAAAATACGTTGACGACAAAACTGTATGTCGTATCGAGCAATCCGGACACCAATTTGGTAATTATATTTCCCGAATTCTTAATGATATTTTCGGGCACAATCTGAAATCCCAACCACTCATTAAAACGAGCCAAAACATGATTGAACCCGGCAATAATCCGGGAGGTATCAATATCCGATATCTCCGAAGCAATCACCTCAAAAAACAGGAAGCCCAATCCGAGCAGAACCACAGTCATCGCCACAACCAACATCGCCGAAGCGATCCACGGACGCATCCCGTACCGTTCCGTCAATCTGAACAACGGAGCACGCAACACCACATAGAGTGTAAATGCGCCCAAAAAAGAGCCGATAAAGAAATTCAACTGATCTAAAATAATCCATCCTATGGCAATCAAGATTCCCAAGAACAATAGTCTCCGAAAAAATGTATTGTTTCTATTTAAGGTCGTTTCCATAATGGTTTTGATTCGGTACAATTTTTTTGTCCCACTACAAATATAACTCCAAATCAACGCAAAAAAACGTATTATTTTCGCCAGCTACTCTGTATTTTTGTCGTCAGATAAAAATGGGCGACGACTGTGAGACTCTAACAGGACAAACACGGGCACAACAAGGTTTTACGGTAAATCTAACGTACTACTTTGCATAATAAGAATAGCCCTGTATATTTGTCGCCACTCATATATCGTTTTAATAGGTACGGATTATAACTTTATCAATAATAAAATCGCCGACCAATCTAAGATGAAAAGATCTATAAAAAATTGGATTCAAGGATTTTTTATCATCATAACTGCCGGGTTATTTGTATTGGCACTCGGTGGTTGTAGTGCAGCTTATATCAATCCAGAACATTCAGACATCTTTCCTTTTTTAGGACTTGCTTTACCGATTGTATTAATCGCAAATCTTGTCATCCTGCTATATTGGGCAATACAATTTCGGTGGTGGGTCATACTACCTTTCGTAGCCATTGTATGCAATATCTCGTATATAGGAGCGATGTATCGTATTCCCTTTGGTCAGAAAGCCAGATCAGACTCCGCCTTGACGGTCGCATCATACAATGTATACGGATTTCGCAGAGGAGAGTATTCCGCGGTAATGCGCGATATTGCGACGCTGTTCGAAAAAAACGACGTCGATGTTGCTTGTTTACAAGAAGTCCGTCTCATCAATCGTCATTCACTCGACAGTATGGCAACCATTTTCTCCTCATTGCCAAATGTAGTGTATCATGAGTCGGATATTGCCATCTTGAGCAAATATCCAGTATTGACTTCGGGTGTGATCAAGTTCCCGAATACGGGAAACAATGCCGTATGGGCCGATTTGTGGGTTGATAGTACCACGGTAAGAATATTGACGGTACATATGCAAACGACAGGGGTGGCAGCTGTCAGAAGTGAATTTGCGGGACAACCAGATGACGAAGGCTTTTCGAAAGAAAAACGAGTGATACTCCGCCTGCGAGACAAATTACGAGACAATGCACGAATGAGGGCCGCCCAAGCTCAAGAATTACGGCAATTGATCGATACGACCACATGTCCTCTTATCGTGTGCGGCGATTTCAACGACACTCCATCTTCATATACGTATCACACTATGCGCGGCAAGTTGACCGATGGTTTCAAAGCGTGCGGAAAGGGATTTGGGGCCACCTTCCGCAGTTTGCGTAACGTACTGCGGATAGACTACATTTTTTATTCGCCGGCATTTCACGGCATTCGTTATGATACTCCCGATGTTCCTTTCAGTGATCATCGTCCTGTTATTTTACACGCCGAATATGATCCGCAAAATATCGATTGACGGTTCGGGAATAATCTATATGGGATGCAATATAAGATCGCTAAAATAATATATAGTGCCCATTTCTGCGACATATCAATGCTCCGGTTTTGGCATATCCGATTTTATAGTGAATCTCAAACCCATTCACTATTTACTGTTATTAAGGAACCGCTGTTTCAATGAACAGAGAATGATTCGCAGATCAAATATCATGGAACAATTATGGGCGTAATGCACATCAAGTTGCTTTCCTTCGTCGGGCAAAACCGATTCATTTTTCTCTGTTTTTTCGAGTTGCCATAACCCCGTTAACCCTGCGGCTGTCATAAAACGATCGATTGACTCGTCGCTCGTGAGTTGTTCAGCATCAGCTATCGACAACGGCCGATTACCCACAATGACATCTCGCCCCGTAAGATATTGAAAAGTTGAGGAAGACGGTCAACATGGTATTTACAGAGAATTCGGCCGACTTTTGTCTCTTGATATTCCAGGCCTGACTCTGCGCATATATTATCCGTATCCATGCCCCAAGATCGCTGTCGATCGGTCTGCTGTCTATCGGCGAGACCTGAAACTGTTTGTCTGCAAGTTGTCGAATCAATACACGACTGATGACTTTTGTGTGACTTTTTGTCGTTTTGTACCGGATACGATTCGCTGTTCATGAAAACATCGGTGATGTAAAACGAGCGGAATCGAAATAAGTCGAATATCCGGAAGTTACTTCCCACCCGCTTAATGCGGCATATGATCGGCCCCCTACTTTCGATTCGAATAGCAATAGCAGCACATAACATTACCGGGGCACAAACAAGAATCCCCATTATAGCCACAACTACATCGAAAAAACGTTTACTCTGCGGTATTTTGAACAAGCCGATCTCGGATACAGCATTGACAGAGAGATTTGTATAGTGATCGAACAAAAAACGTAAGGTTCTATATACCGTATTCCGGTCTGTATCTTTCGTAATCGTCGTATTGACCCCGGCCTTTAGATAAGAGCACCGTTCTGTTTTGGTAAGTGTGCCCGTAATTAGAATGATATACGGTATCGAAATGAGTTTACGCAACATATCGATAATTCCGATATCGTTATTTACATTGTGTTTTTCAAAAAAATCGTAGCAGCACTGCAAGAAGATTGTCCCAATAGTGTATCAATCTCGCACACATTGGTCAGGACCGTCATATTACATTCGAGGATTTGACGGAAATGATCAATGATCGACTGGTCTCGACCAACGTATAGGATAGGCTGTAACATCAATGTAAAATTTTTTTAATGCGAGATTTCAGGTCTAATGGATTGAATGGTTTGACGATGAAATCGTCTGCACCTTCAGCCAACAGACGCAGACGCTCAGATTGTCTGCATTCTCGAGTTAGGATAATGATCGGAATCGACTTAAATAATTCATTATGCCTTATGTAAGACAGGAATTCGTCTCCTCGCATTTCAGGCATCTTGATGTCGGAAATAATCAAATCAGGAGCCCCACCCCCTATCAACCATTGAATACCTTTTCTCGGGTTATCGAAATAAATACATTCGAACTCTTCCGACAGGTACATATTGAGAAGCTGTGCAATCGGAGCTTTATCATCAAGTATCAAAATCTTTTTTCTCATACCACATTGAGCTCATGATCTTATTGAGCGACCTTGGTGTATATCGTAAATTACCATAAAGTGGCACTCCATTCATTGTAATTCAAAACAAGGCGCTCAAAATATTTTACAAATTATAAGCCAATCGGAAGCGACAGATCTTTCTTTATTATTTCACGACTATTTCACAGTACTACCACACATCACCGTCCACAACCTATCTCACTACTTGCCAAATACATACCGATCTCAGTCTCCAATATATTGCGAGTACATCTGTATCTCAAAAGAATTTATTTATTACTTTAGGACATTTGAAATAGGAATACGAAGAATGAAAATCATCACCTACAACGTTAATGGCCTGCGCAGTGCGCTCAGTAAAGATTTCACCGGATGGTTAGCCTCTGAAGCCCCGGACATCATCTGTTTGCAGGAGATCAAAGCCATGCCCGAACAGATTCCTATTCAGTTGTTTGAATCATTGGGCTACCACAGCTATCTGTTCCCCGCCGAAAAAAAAGGATACAGCGGGGTCGCCATCTTATCGCGTCCCAAGCCAGACCAGATTGTTGAAGGGATAGGAATCGACCGTTACGACAGCGAAGGACGCTTTTTACGGGCCGATTATGGAGACTTGTCCGTCGTAAGCGTATATCACCCGTCCGGGACCACGGGAGAAACCCGTCAGGCATTCAAAATGCAGTGGCTGGATGACTTCAGGACCTACATACATCAATTACTGCAGCAACGGCCCCAACTTCTCCTCTGTGGAGATTATAACATTTGTCACCAGCCGATCGACATTCATGATCCTGTACGCAACGCAACAGTCAGCGGCTTTCTTCCCGAAGAGCGCGAATGGATGAGCAAGTTTCTGGCAGACGGATTTATCGACACGTTTCGGATGTTCCATCCGGAACCGGATCAATACACCTGGTGGAGTTATCGGTTCAACGCACGTGCCCGCAATAAAGGTTGGCGTATCGATTATTGCATGGCCTCCGAGTCCTTACGGCCCTACCTGAAAGATGCGTTTATTCTGCACGACGTACGGCATTCGGATCACTGTCCTACCGGTGTCGAGATCGATCCGGCCGCTTATACGAAAAATGCACGTACAACATAATAGGCCATAAATCCGGAGGCGACCAGTTTCACTCCGGTTCCTAAGATAAATGCCACGAACGATCCGAAAGCGACCCGAAACGCTTTTGCATTGTCAGCATGGTCATGAAGCATTTCGCCTATAAAAGCTCCCAGGAAAGGTCCGATAATAATCCCGAGCGGTGGAAAAAAGAACATACCGACAACAAGACCGATTGTAGCCCCAATCGTAGCGGCACGTGAACCTCCGAAACGCTGGGTCATCCATACAGGCAAATAGTAATCGGCCACTGTCACAACAACAGTAACTGCCCCCCAGAAGACAAGAAAACGGGTTGAGAATTGAGCATAATCTGTCCAGTGGATCAGCAACAAGCCGACCAAACTCAAAGGAGGACCGGGTAATACCGGGACAAAACAACCCAACAAACCGATCACGACACACACCACAGCCAATATACTCAATAGAATATCCATACCCACGTATTTTTGGCAAGATACAAAATTTATCATATTATGACAGGCGCGCCTTATCCGAAAAGATATATCACGCCCATTACCACCCCAAACAGACAGGACACCCTATTCCCCAAACGGTATAAACCACGACACATCATTCTAGTCCACCTCAATACGCATCGCAATATCATGGTATAAAGAATGGCGGTCGTCATGATTCAAGACCATGACGACCGCCATTTCAATTCAAACGAGTCAATTAACGTCTCTCAAGAACAAGACCCAACTCCAACTCCGTAGTACCTTTCAAGGCATTTACAACCAAAGGTATCAACATTTGATAATCCGCCAATTCAGGAAGTTCCGAGATAATCGGCACGATTATATCCATTGCAGCCAGAATAAAATCGCGAGAAGCATACACGACAACCGAACCGTCCGTATTGAATTTAAACTGCATCGGCAGAGCATAATGCGTGTTCAGATCGACCAACAATGACTGTACACCAGCCATCAATGCAGCGATCTGCTCTTCGGTCATTTTACCCTCGAGAAGACCAGGAATCATATCCACCAACAACTTAGGAACGGCGCCATACAGATGGTTGCTATTCTCCTCTGTCTGCACATAATACTGAATTCCTAACGGAGGTAATTGAAAATCTTGTGCCTCACCGGTTTTCCGGAAAGCCAAGCCGAAGGTACCGTCAGCAACAAAATCGATATTCGCATAATCGATGGCTTTCCCAATCATCGGGCCTACTAACGAAGAGAATAATGTCTTCACTTGTTCATTCTGCAATTTGAAAATTCCCAAATCCAGACTATCATTAGGAGTCTCCAATGCCATGTAAAATTCGGCCGAACGTACTAATTCAGTAGGTTCGAAACTATCAGGGATTTCATTGATCTTCAACTGCCAATTTCCGACCAATTCCGAAACAATCGTATTGGAAACAGTCAACGACAGGACCCCGTCAACCAGCGTTCCCTCGACACTGATGACACGGTCATTATTACTATTTTCACCTTCAAACTGGTAATCCGTTCCATCCGCAGAACTCATTACCGTATTGACAGTAACACTTTCTTCACCCAAAACCACGCCGGTCAGCGTCATCTCCGCAGTCGAACTACTTTGGGCGGCAACAACAACCGATTTATCGAGCGCCTCAGTTCCATTGACAGTTAACGCTAAATTTTCTCCAGTATAAGTACCAGATACTTCTTTCCATTTCGAATCATCAGATTCCCCATCATTTTTCGTACAAGAAGTCATCACGCCTAATGCACATAATGCAATCAGCGCAGACATACTCATTTTTCTCATAATTCAAACTTTTAAATTAATACACATCCGAACACACATCTGAGCAAGACACCAAATTATTTACTGCATATCCGGAAATACCTTGAGACAAATATAAGAGCTATTAAATAAAAAACGACTTGTAAAGAACAACTTCATATTTGTAAATCATAAAAACATATATATTTATAATCAACACTTTAAATATTTACAACAAATATATTATTTGTAAAAAGGTACAATATTCCTTGTAATACACCCATCCACAGATCCACACACTTCTTTATTGCATCGTTTCGAGTATAAAAGCCATAATATCACCTCCCTCGTCGACACCCAGTTTTTTTCGAATTACAGAACGGCATTTCTGGACCGAATAAACACTCTGACGCCAGACCAATGCGATTTCATCCGTTTTGAATCCAGCCCGTGTAAGGCAACACAACTGTCTTTCCTTTTCCGTCAGATTGGGGAAATGACGCCGTAAACGGACAGCAAAAGAATCAAATACGTCATCAATATCCGAATAGAATCGCGGCCAATCGAGAGCAAAAGGATTCTTATCATCTACACGGACCAGTCGATCCAATTTTTCAGTAAACACCGTAATATTATCCGATGACTGGGCTTCCATAAAGGCAATACGTTTGGTTAGCTCCCAGTCCCTCATAATCAATTTTTTCAATTTGCGTGACTGGCTCTCCTGGCTATCTAAACGCCCAGTCAATTGTACAACCGATGCTTCAGCCTTCTGTAACTGGCGATTCTGTTTTTTCCGTTGCAAATACCACAGTCCTATCATCACTAAAAAAATCGCGCCAAAAAATGAATTTGTCGCATATAAACTGATTCTGAATTTATCGCTATCACGTTGTATTTTTTCATTTTGGAATTTGACAAACGTTTCACTTCGGCTGTTATCATCCATCGCAGCCACTTTACGATCAGCGCTATGCAATGCTTCTTGCATCTCTTTCCAGGCGTTCTCTGCATCACCCTGGGCACGATAGATCTTCGCAGCCATCAAGTGATACTGCTGATCCAAATCAACACTCTGAAAACGGCCACGATACCGATCAGCCAATGGTAAATAGAAAGCGGCCGAATCGATATTTCCTTCCTGTTGATAGAGGTACGCCAAAGACAAATATTCTGGAGCCAAGAATATATTATCAGGCAGTGTATCGGACACAGCATCAAACAACATTTGTTTGGCGACATGCCATCGTTCCAGTTGCAACGCAGAAATACAGAGTCCGAACAGGACCTCATGTTTGTTATCTCCATCAGGACCAGTCATAAAGCGGACTTGTTGAAAATAATCGAACGCCTTATCATACTGATCGAGATAAAAATAACAATATCCGATACGTGTCAAAATTGGTGCCGTTTGTTTATCATCGGACAATTGCAGAGCATATTCCGTAGCTGCGCTGAAATGCTCGACGGCCTGACGGCGATTGAACGAAGCCTGATACAACCAACCGAGTCCGGCGTGTAATTTAAACAATACGAGATTATTGTCGGATCGTGCTGCATATTCCAGTGCTTCTTGAAAACAAAAAAAGGCATATTCTCGCCGTGCAGGTAACTCAGCATAAGCAGCGCCTAGATAATACAACGAAGCCAAGATATTCGACGCATCTTTATTTTTCTTGTAGTACGCGACCGTAGCGGCAATCGCTGAGGTATCTGACAAGAACCTTTCCCCCAAATTATCGTGAGCTTCGGCTCTCAACAAAATATACTCGGCGTACTGAGCGGCCGTCAATTGATGGGGATAACGGATCGAATCGAGATACATTAAGGTTTGCGACGGAGAAGAGCCACTAATAAAACGAGCCGCATCCATCCATCGAGTTTGTTCCGACTCATTACATCCCCACAGCCACAACAAACAACAGGACAACAAAAAGAATCGCCTCATAATCATTCGGTTAATTGATTTGCCCCCATCACAACAAAGAAAACCCTACAGGATAAATTTACATCTTTTTTACGATTTTCTCTCTTACCTCTTTTCGAGACTCTAAACTTCTGATTCAGCTCACAACGACTCTTTCGTCTGACCGATATAATCAGGTAATTTTTCAAGACGACCAGCAACCACGGTGGTCATCAATCCCAAACAGGCAATGATCGCAAACGCCCAACGCAGACTGAGTGCATGCGCCACATATCCGATCAGCGGAGGGCCGATGAGAAAGCCGAGGAAACCTATGGACGAAACGGCAGTGAGAGCGACTCCCGGCTGCATTTTGCGGGACCGTCCCGCCATACTGTAACTGAGCGGCACCACAGAAGAGACCCCTAAACCGATCAGCAAAAAGCCGAACGTAGCCGTTTCTATATAAGGGAACAATACCGACAACAAAAACCCCGAAGCGATCAGGATGCCGCTGGTCCGCAAAACCCTGATTATTCCGAAACGTACAACCAATCGGTCCGCTAAAAAGCGCCCGCAGGCCATCGTACACATTCCGGCGATGTAGCCCAAACGGATCAATGATTTCGGAGGATCGATCACTTGTTCAAAATATACGGCGCTCCAATCGAACATCGTCCCCTCACACACCATACTTCCGAAAGCAATCAGCCCGAGTAAGACGATATATCGGTCGGGTTTGACGAAAACAGGTTCCCGACCCGCTTCATCATGGTGTACCGGATGAAAATCCCGCGGCAACAGGGTCCGATAAGAGCATGCGAGAATGATCATCGCCACGACAAAGACCACACAAAAGTGAGGGAAAGGCATAATATTCTGCCCTACCATCCAGGTACTCAGCAACCCTCCGATAAAACCGGCCAAACTCCACAATCCATGAAAGGTTGCCATAATACTGCGCCGATACAATCGTTCGACCCCTACCCCCTGCGTATTGACTGAAATATTGCACAGATTGGCAGACATGCCGAAAAAAAAGAGCCCCGTAGCCAAATGCCATACCGAGGTTGCAGTACCGAGGAATACCAGGCATGCCGGGTAACATATTGCCGCAAGGATCAACATACGCCGACTACCAAAGCGCGTAACCAAGAAACCGGAAAGTGTCAAGGCACACAGTTGTCCGATAGGAATTGCGAACAATACGCTTCCCAATGCGGCCTCACTCAACTGTAAGGCCGATTTGATATCGGGTATACGACTGGCCCAACTGGCAAAAACCAAGCCTTGCAAAAAGTAACATGCCGCGACGGCAATCCGATAACGACTCCGCACAGTATGGGGCATCTCGAAATTCACACGAAACATCATTTGATACAAACGCTCAACCGATAGACAACGGACACAATTCCAACGTACCGGCACACAAACATCACATCCCCTTACAACAGTCCCAACAACTCAGCTGGACTGTCAATCATATACATCGCCCCAAATTGCTGGAGTTCAGACTTGGGGCGGAATCCCCAGGTCACACCGACAGAGTGGAGACCGCTATTGGCTGCAGTCGCCATATCGACCCCCGAATCCCCTACATACAGTGTATCGTTTTTTGAGATACCCGTTGCCGACAGAATATCATACACGACCGTAGGATCGGGCTTAGGAGGCACACCCTCCCGCTGGCCCATCACAATGCGAAACATACCCGGAAAATAATGATCGATCAACCGCAGCGTAGCTTCATGATATTTATTCGACGCCACAGCCAGTACGATTTCACGTTGACGTAGCGTGGCCAACAATTCGGGAATACCGGGATATGGACGTGTCAGATCGGTATTGTGCCGATCATAATATGCGACAAAATCGCGACGCAACAGAGCGACATTTTCAGGCGTTCTTGCCTGTTCCGGCAAGGCGCGCTCGAGCAATTTGGCGACACCGTTACCGACATAATACGGGTATACGGATAGTTCGTGCGTCGGATATCCGTTACGCTCGAGCGCATAATTGGTGCTCGTAGCCAAGTCATCGATCGTATTGAGCAATGTACCGTCCAGATCGAAAATTACCGCTTTTGTCATCTTCACTCAAGTTTTATCGCTGCGAAGATAACGATTTTCCCCGAACCCGTATTAGAATGGATAACCGATAGCGATATGGAGTCCTAACCCGTCGCGAAAGTTACTGATGTTATAATAACCTCGTTTTTCAGGATTGGGATAAGGAGTATGCAACGCAATACCGAGGTCAGCCCGCAGGACAAGTACGCTCACGTCGACCCGCAACCCCACTCCGGTACCCAATGCGATTTCGCGACCCAATCCACGCCAGTTCAACGATCCTCCAGGGCGCAACGGATCGTTCTTGAGCAACCAAATATTACCGGCGTCGAGGAAAACAGCACCTCCCAACCGTCCATAGATCGGGAATCGGAATTCGATATTCGCTTCCAATTTGAAATCACCTGTTTGATCCAAATACCCATTCCGATCGCCTTCGGGCGGACGATAGCTTCCCGGGCCGAGCGACCGTATCGTAAACGCGCGAATGCTGTTGGCACCCCCGATATAAAACTGTTCGCTATAGGGCATGACCTCAGAATTTCCGTACGCATACCCGGCCCCTACCATCAATCGCGTCACCAACCAGTTATTACGCCCAATTCTGTGATACCATCGGCCTTCGGTCGTAGCCTTGACAAATTGAGAAAATTGATTTCCGAACAACTCTTTGGGATCCTTGTGGTGAAACAATCCCATCACTCCCGACAGGATGTTGCCGGCCTGCATCACACTGCTCTGCCAGAAAAACCGATTTTTTCCGCCATCATACGATTTATCGAAAGTATAGGTATAGCCGATCGACGGAATAAACTGATCTTTGAAACTCAGTGCAATGGCCGGATTCTGAGCCATCGTCTCGTCGAACGAAGCCGACGTACTCAACATATTGTTGTACACCAATTTAAAAGCCGTGAGCGAATGATAACTCGTCGCCGAGGTCTGAAAATCCCACCCAGCTGATCCGCTGAACGAAATCAGATGGAAAAAGCGCGGGCGATTCATCAGATCGACCCCGAGTTGAAAATTGGTTTTGGCCGGATAGTCCGAAATATCGCCCCGAATACGGGGAATCAGCCGAGGTATGGCCAACGTTCCATTGAGACCGAACTCATAAGAATTGAGTAACGATGATTTGGTTCCATCCTTGCGACTACCGGTTTGCCATTCGTACGACCCGTTTGCCTTGACGGAAAGAACCTCCCCTCCGCGGAACAGATTACGATGCGTCACACCGAAAATAATACCCGGACCGGCATAACTGTTCGACTTGGAAGATACGTCGACCTCAAGATTCGACTCCAGCGGCATGTCGAAAGCAGCATTGATCGTCACATCGAGTGTATTGGAACGCCCCAACGAATCGAGAGGAGTCACATTGAGATTGACCGACCGGAATATGCCGAGTCGTGTCAAATTATTCTGGGTTCGAGTCTGTGCGTCCACAGTAAACAACTGGCCCTCCTTCAGATCGACCATACGGGCCAACACCGCAGGCCGTATGCGGAGCGGCCGTTGATATGCGACTGTCATACCGTCATAATACAATGTATCGGGCTGTCCCGGCGATACATTTTTCAGCACTACATTGACTCTACCCACCGAATAGCGTTCGAGCACACGACGAGGCGCCCCCTGCTGGAGTGCCAGCCGAAGATCGACACGTCGAGGTTCCTGCGTTGTATCCGCCTCATACACCAAATAGTCGGGTCTGAAATAATAATAGCCCCGATTACGAAATACATTGGCAATCCGATTACGTTCGGCTGCGAGCGTATCGAGATTGTACTGCGCACCGACCCTGAGCAAAGAGGTACGATACAAACTATCGACCAACTCACCCAAAGCCCCGGTTTCATTCAGATAGGCAATCCGACTGTACAGAAACGGTGGAGCCACTTTCACTCGATAACTGACACGCGTTTTTTTCGGATTGCGCTTCGAAGGCAACAGTTCATAGTCGGCCGACGAACCGAAATAGCCATAATTGGCCAGCATATTGTCAACCACCTTACAGCGCACATCGGGTTGCACCTGCATGATTGTCACCGGTTCCTTGGCCAGCTTTCGATAGACCCAACTTTTAAATCCCTTCTCCTTCGTTGTATAATAGTGATTGTAAGCCCACAAACCAATGGGGAACGGGGTACGTACATAGGGGCTGAACAACGGATTGTTCGGCTTGACTGAAAGCGGGGATTTTATGGCTGACTCGACCTCTCCTGGCACCACGACTCCCGAATCACCCTCAATCGTGATTTTGCGCACACCGGTATAAAGTTGATCACCCTCCTGAATCCGTTTCGTAGTCGAGCAGGCGACCAGCCCCCCGATCCAACCCAACAGTAGAATTATATACAACCTCTCTCTGTACTTCGACAAACGCCAAGCACATCGCAAGCGGAAATATGTCGGTCGATCACTCATGATTTTGCACAAACATTAGGTTCAAGGAGGGGAAACCTATAACCGTGATAAGGCATCCGTGATAATGGCCACTGCACCATCAAACGGTCCCGCATTACATCCGACGTCCATGGGACTGGACAAGAGCACCCCATACAGCCGATTTCCGAGACAGTAGCTGTTACGATTTCTGACGCAACATCCAGACAACTGAATACCGTGCCGTCACCCAAAACGTTGATTCTGTCCCCTTCTGCCCTGCCGGCACACAATCTCGGAGCAAACAAAAATCCTGTTCTCATATCTTCCATCACAGGGTTCACAACAGACCCTCCGACATCTTCCAGTTTCCACGGCACAACTACCGCTACTGTATCGGCTGAAGGCCTTGCATTGCGTTGTTCTCTTTTTTCTCTTCGACGCTGACGCCGCTCTTTCGTGCGGGTCAATCGGAACAACTCACCCAATTTCTGCATTTTTTTCTGCACCACGAAACCGAATCCAGTCTCGGTCACTTCACCCTCGAGAATACTTTCATATCCCGTATGCCGGAAAATCTTGACAAACATATTATCACGCTTGGTCAGCATATATTCAAGCGAAATATCGTCGACCAGATTCTCTTTCAGATTTTCATTGGGATCGGTATCCGTACTGAAACTGCCTCCGATTACAGCCCGCACGCGATTGTTAAACAGACTTTTCGACAACTTGTACGAATAATCCGTCCGTTGGTTCTGCCCGTCCGTCGTACCGTCGTCATAGGTATCGATACCGAAACTCAAATCGACTCCTTTCAGGTTATTCTGCGCCCACTGGTTCAGCTCTTTCTCGATAAAAGCATTGAGCGGATTGGCACGATTGGCCGTTGCCGTGGTCCCCGGTCCCGTATATGTATTGTAAATCAGCAAGCCCATAGCCTGTGTCGAACGCTGTTCGGCGGTCAGAGACGCCAATTGATTCTGGATCGACAAATCCTGCGGGGCCGACAAATCGAACGTAATCGACAAATCGTCGAGCGAATTGCGAATTGCGATCGAGATATCGAAACTGACCTGACGACTGCTCTGCTCGTCGGTTTGGACCGTTGTACGCACTGTCTCGACAGCGGTAATATCGAGACGGGGATCGGCTATATCGCCCATCCATTCGACATAACTGCCCGGAGTAATCGCAAAGATCTTCTGGGCAATCACCGGAGGAGTATAACGAACCGTTCCTCCTGTAAGTTCATAACGGCCAGTAAACCGGCTATCACCCAACGGGTTGATCGTATAAGACAAGTTTCCGCCACCTTGGAGATCGATCCTGTTCTTCCCGTCGTCCGACAACAGCACGGCCATTTTGACCGCCGGATTGATATCCAGATTCATGGCCAGATCGATCCCTCCGATCTCAACGGCTGACGGTTTGGGTGGGAGCAACAAATCGACAGTATCGGCAAACGAAACAAATGTCACGATATTCTGCGGTTTTTCGCTCAAATCGAGCGGGGAATCACGCATCACATAATTGACCTCGGTTCCACCCAACAGATCGACCTGACCACGCACCACCAGTTCATCCACCGGGCCTCGCACCGACGCGGCCAAGTCAATATTGGCTTTCCCATACACCATTGACTGACGGTTGCGCGGCACATTGATCACCTGAAAATCGGATGCATCGGTCCGAAGATCGACCATCACAGACGAAAAATCGGACATATCTACACTACCGTCGATCGTAAGGGCCTTCTTATTGGGTCCTGTAATTGCATACCGATCGAACCGAAGTCGGCTGCTATCGATTGTAATCCGATCGGATGAAAGGTTGAAAGC
The DNA here is from genome assembly GCA_949283215.1 of uncultured Alistipes sp. Classification (GTDB taxonomy): domain Bacteria; phylum Bacteroidota; class Bacteroidia; order Bacteroidales; family Rikenellaceae; genus RGIG1874. Next base: position 15,446 of record CASDSC010000157.1, read on the forward strand.
GGTTCCGATCATCGGCACATAACAACGGGTCGTATCAAACTGAATCTCGCCGTCGATCCGCAACGCGGATGTTTTCCCGCTCGCCGACACTTCCCCTTGCAACGCTCCTTGAAGTCGCACCATATCGGATGGTACAAATGCATTTGCCAATGTCAACGGGAACGAAGTCAATTTGGCCTGCATACCGATCTCCTGTTCATTCTCAGGGGAATAATTCCCATTAACTGTCAACACCTCATGTTCATCGACCGCCATTTGCAAATCGACCACCTGACCGAGCGTTGTATCCATCCTATAAAGCAGGTCCAAACCAATATCACCGATCCGCTGCTGGTCATACGACAATCCTGCCACCTGGATTTGCCCTTCCGCATCGACCAATCCTTGCGTCAACCCGACAGATGCGCCCACATTGAGCATTCCTCCGACAGCCGGAGCTCCAGGGAACAACGACATAGTTTGCCCGATATCGATACCCGCCACATCCAGTTTCACACCACCCCGTCCGCTGTTTTGCAACGTAACCGACTCAACATGGAACCGACGATTCGCCGTTTCGAGATGCACATTGGCATACATTTGTTGGTCGAAACAGTACATAAAATAGTTGTCCGGATTAATTGTCCAAGGTTCAAAACCGAGCGTCGGATTTTCGGGACCCATACTGACCTGTACGGCAGTATCGGATAACACAGTCTGTAAATCGAAGTCGAATCCGACCTCACGGGCCTGATTACGTTGTATACAATGCAGCAACGCCCGGTTACCCTCAATGTATCCGTTTAAAGCAATCAGAGCCATATTGTTTTCCCGTGTACCATTATTGTCGGTTAAACGTAAACCATAGGCCAATTGATTTTGCCGCTGTGCCACATTCACTTTCACGGTATCGAGTTCCATTCCGCCTATAGCCAAACGATCGACTGTCATATTCATCGCAAGTGGGTGACCAGACCCGGCAACAACCACTAAACCGAGCTGTCCGAACGCCATGTCACGCATACGCAACAGATCGTTCAGCACATTGTGCAAACCGGCCGAAATCTTGAGATCGAAGGGAGGAATATCATCACCGATTTCACTCATCGCCAACTCACCTTGCCGGATCTGCGAAGCAATCATTCCCGCGATTCGGGCAGAACCCGCCACCAAAGTATCGACCGGAACAGGGGCCTGAAAATCGAGCGACAAATCGCCGGAACGGACCGTAGTCTGAATCTTTTGTGGTCCAGTCTCCGCAGCAACCATCGTACGGCGTATTTCATGCATATGCCAATGATCTTCAACACGGATACTATCGAAAAGCGCTTCCAGGCCATAGCGTCCACTGTCGGCGACCGATGCCTGCAGATCGAGCGTCAACGCGGTCCGTAATTTATCCTGGGACAGATGCAGGGCAAAAAGGTCAACCATGGAGACTTTGCCCCGTACAGATACCTTCTGTTGCTCCCGCATTAATCGGCCCCCGAGATCGAGATCGAAATCAAGAGCTTGCTGTTCCGCAGTTACCTGTCCCACCAAATTATGGTCAGAGAGCGAAACCCCGAGCCGAATACTGTCGTACGTATATCCCTGATACTCGAAACCGTTCACATCAATATTAACGGCAGCATGGGTTTTCTCATCGTAAGGATCGAACCCTGCACCGTCAGCCTTGCATAGGAATGTCGCATACCCCATCGAATCAAGGGGTAAAAATTCGCGTACAGGGAAACTGTCGCAGGCCAAATCGACAGCATATACCTGCGAATGAGGATCGAAACTTCCGGATAGCGTCATCTGAGGAACTTTCCGTTGTCCGACCGACAGCGCTAAATGAGGCATAAAAGCCCCCCGGTGCGCATCGATTCGACCGTCGAGAACGATATGTTCCGGTATACGGAACCGTGCCCTCGATGTTGAATCAGGCAACAAATCCGTCAAGAAACCGAGACGATCAAATACTCCGCGCACACGCAACGCACCGCTTATACGGTCAGGTTTGGTCACTGAATGCAGATTACCGCGGGCAGAGAAGTCCAGATAGCCGGGCATCGCAAAATGAAACCGCTGCAGATCGATCTGTGCCAGCGAACCCGCGCACCTAGTATCGACAGTAATGGATTTGCCCCTGAGGTTCCGGCGCAATACGGGATCATCGACCGGATAAACCGCCCATAAGTCAGAAACAGCTATTGCCCCATCGAGCATCACCTGTAATGGTGTTTGCGGCGCCATGCTCAGTACACCAAGTCCCGCGTTCAGGTCGGCTTGCAGGGAGGATGCCGCCGTTTTCAACCGAAAATCCGACAACGCCATACGAGTACTATCCATCACGAAGGAACCGCTCATCGTACGGACCTGCAATCCACATCGTTCATGAAACGAAAGAGATTCTATCGTGGCTGCAATCACACTCCCCCGATTGTAGAGCGAGTCTACGGTAAGTTCAATCTCCGAAAGCTCGATATGTTGCGGATCAAATCCAGCATGCGGCTTTCCCTGTAACAGACCATAGGTAGCTGCATTCTGCGTCAAACGGATCTGATTGACGCGTATCGTCCAGGGAGCAGAGAATTGCGCAGAACTATCCGAGACGGATGCCAGTTCCGTTTCCGTTACGGCAGACTGCGAACCCGTCTTCACTTTGTCCGTTGAAAGCATATTCTCACCGCGTACTGACATAGTGTCCGTCATGGTGACACTACGGGTCGTATCAATCAGATACGCATACCGTCCTCGATCGAGGAGTACCTGTCCGACCTCCACATTCTGCTTACCCAGATCGATGCTTGCATCGGAAAGCTTACCCTCATCGAGCGAAACGGTCAATCGCATATCCGGTGTATTCATCCGAAACCCGATCGATGCGAGACGCAAACGGGCGACCTCAAACCGCCAACGTAATTGGGTCGTATCACTCGAAGGCACCGTATCGGGAGCAGATCCGGCCAATGTCAACCCTACCTTTCCATCCGTCAGTTGCAAGTCGGTAATTCGTACGGTCTGTTGTTTCAAATCCACCGGTTCGGCATGCAACGACAACGTTCCGACCCGTCCTTGCAAACCGAACTGCGTCGTCGTATCGACATAATCGGCCACCACATCGTCTATCTCGAGACGACGCAGATCGATCTTACCGTGCACCAACGGTCCCAACGCCACATCGACGCGCAATCCACCGCAGTATGCCAATGTATCGCCTTGTTCGGCATCGGACAACAACGTACGATCTAATCGCAGATGCAGGGGGAATCCCAGACGAATACGGCCGATCGACAAGCGGAAATCGGTCTTTTGAGCTACGATCGTTTCCGCTTTCCGACAGGCATAGTCCTGGACAAAGGGGATATACAGCACAAACGGCAAGACCAACAACAACAGTATCAATCCACCGAATATACGTAATATGTAACGAATTGCCCTTTTCATTGATTATTCCCTCTCTCCCCTAGTCTAAAACACCCCATATTTACCACCCAGATATTTTGTATGCCACCCCGTGAAGCCAAATTTCACGCCAAATTTGTTTTTTCTTCCCTGAAAAGATATCTTTGTTTATCAGGCTTCTTACAAAGATACAAATCACAACGCACATAATAGCGTACTCAAACTGAAACTTTCCTATGACAATCGCATTAATTCTTGTGGCTGTGCTTATCCTGATCGGAATTCCGATCTCGATTTATAACCGTCTCGTCCGTAATCGCAACCAAATCGACAATGCGTTCGGGGCAATCGACGCCATGCTGAAAAAACGGTATGATCTGTTACCCAACTTAGTGGAGGCCGTCAAACGCTATGCCTCGCACGAGACCCAAACCCTTACGCAACTGACCGAACTGCGTTCAGGTAACCAGTACGATACGCTCGCTCAAACGGATAAAAACACTTTTGACAGCCGTTTCACCGCGGCTTCACGCAGTTTTCTGGCTCTGGCTGAACACTATCCCGACCTGAAAGCATCCAAAAATTTCATGCATCTGCAACGCACGCTGAACGAAACCGAAGAACAACTATCGGCAGCCAGACGTACATACAATGCCGTAGTCACCTCGTATAACAATAGTGTGATGACCTTCCCCTCGTCCATCATCGCGGGCATATTCCATTTTCAACCGGCGCAAGTACTCGAGATTCCGCAAGAAGAGCGCAAAACGCCTGATCTCAAAAAACTGTTCGACAACTGAACGACCTCATGTCCGACCAATCGTTTGATGAGCTAATCAACCTCGTCCGGCCTCAATGTGATGCATTCGAGGCCACGCGCGCCACATACAAACGGCAGGTAATACGCATTCTGGTCATTATGATTCTTGTAGCCGGAACAGGATTCTTTTTTTTCTTCAATAACCCGCTGATTTATGGAATATGTGCCGTCGTGGTGATTCTCATCGTTTTTGCCATTGTATCGAAAATACGTTCGTCACGGCTCACGGCCTATTACAAATCGGAGGTCGTTCCGCGTATTGTATCGTATATTTGTCCCGAATCCACCTATTCACCGGGTGAAGGCATATCGTACAATCTGTTCGTGCAGAGCAATCTGTTCATTCCGCCGGACCGCTACAGCAGCGAGGACCTGATCGAGGGACAAATCGGACTGACCCGTTTCCATTTCGCGGAGGTTCATGCCGAGGAACGAGTGGAAACCCACACCCGACAGGGATCCACCACGGTCACGAGAACTACCTGGCGCGACATCTTCCGGGGTTTTCTGTTTATCGCCGATTTCAATAAGGATTTCAATGGGCAGACCACGTTAAAGCCGAAAACGTTACTCGGCGGACTCATCGGGAGAAAACAACGCGTAACGCTCGAAAACGAGGCCTTTATGGAATTGTTCGATGTACGGTCAACCGACCAGATCGAAGCCAGATACCTGCTTTCTCCCTCACTCATGGAACGCTTTGTTGCATTGGCCGAAAAGTACGGACGATGCCTCAGCATCAGCTTCACCCAATCTTATATTATCGTCGCAATACCCGACTATGCAGATCACTATGAAGCGAGTATTTGGCGCAGTATATTTCATGACAACGCCCTCAAACGCGACATTTGGTCGGTACACAATTTAACATCTATCGTTAAGGAACTCAATATGAATACCCGGATATGGAGTAAAGCATAAACCGTATGGATCGATCCCCCGATCCACCTACTCGCTCTTCCCGATCTCGTACTTATATGCGACGATCTGCTATTTTCAGGTTGATACTACCGGCCTTGCAAATCCTTATCCTCCGAGACACGCACAAGTATACCCAGAACGATGGCCATTTGAGGTAAAATGCTATCTTTGCAAAATGGCATATTCTAATTTATGCCACCGCAACCTGACATACGTCATGTCACCATACACAACCATTCCGTAAATGACAATAAGATAAACCCATGAGACCTGCATCGTATATTAAGACATCCCTTTGCACTCTTATTCTCGGGATTCTGATCGTCACCGTGTACGCCACCGCCGATCGTCCCAAAGAGAACCGTCATCAGCCATGGCATACTTTGCAAACTCCGGTGAACGGACTATCGTGGCCAGAAGGCCAAGCACTACCCCATTTTGCTACCCCGAGCGATCCGCTCGACGGAGTGTATATCACCCCGGAAACATACTCATCCCCAGAAGTGATCATGTTTACGGTCCTTCAGGGTATCGTAAACCGCACTCAACCGCGTATCATTCTCCTGCAGGACGGGCGTGAAGGCAAATATAAATGGCCGGACAATCTGGGGTTACTCGTGTATGAATGTCCTGCCGAAGATCGCTGGGAATTAGTGCGCAAATACCAGAACGAAATTGAAGGGGTAATCCTATACGATACGGTCAAAAGTCCGCACTACCGCAATCTGGCCACCACAGTAGCCGGATTACGCAATGCCCTGCCTGTCACAGCACACGAACAACAAGCATTGGCTGATGCCGGCATCGAGTTGCCCGTTCTCGAAGACCTCACCCAGTTGGAATATACCACTCCAGTAGAGATCTATTCCTACCTATATGATCGGTATTGGTCTACCTGTACCCATCGCTTACTCGTCACCCTCAATCACCGCGATGTTGCCTACATCCGTGACATGGCCGCAGCCACACAAGCAGCGGTCGTATGGCTCGATCCTCGTAACGAAGAAGAACACGCCGTTTTACGAAAATTCCTCGGTGACATGGAACCCGGTCAGAGCATCATGATCGGCTGGTGGGCTGAAGAGCGTTCCGGCATCGGAGCCGGGACAGCGTTCGGCATCTCGACAATTCCCTCCGATTTTTATGAAAACGCCACAGTATATGCCGGCACACCGCCACGTATCGACATTCCGGCAGTACCGAAGAAACCGGTACTCGATAATAAAATATATATCGCTGTATTTCTGAGCGATGGAGATAATGTACAATATTGTCAGCATGCAATGTCCAATCTGTGGGATGACCCCAAACGCGGCATCATTCCGATCAACTGGACCATTAGTCCGGGTCTGGCAGATTTCGGGCCCGGCTTGCTCAACTACTATTATCGCACGGCCACGCCGAACGATTTCTTCGCATCAGGACCTTCGGGCATGGGGTATGCCTTGATATACGACGTGCACAACAAAAAATGGCATACGACCGAACGAAGTGTCATCGAGCCCTACACCAAATTATCGCAACAGTACCTCGAACGAAGCGGATTACGTGTAATAACCGTATGGGACGAAGTCAACGACGAACAGATGGATGCATACGCCGACAATTGCCGCTACCTGTACGGCATCACTCAGGAAGATTGGCAAATGCGTGAGCCGCTCCAAACCATCACCAAGCAGAACCGACTGGCGTTTATTCCGAATCTGCCTTGTTACAGCGACAATGTCGAACACATATATGCCCAGTGGAAATCTACGATCGAAAATTTCGACGGTTCTCAACCTATTTTTCTTTCGGCACAAGGTGTATCATGGAAAATGGGACCTGAAAATATTGTCCATCTGCGAGAAATGCTCGAACGGCTTTCTCCCGGCAATATCGTAATCTGTCGGGGCGATCACTTCTTTGCCTTGTATAACGAAGCGCATGGCATGGATTTCAATCTAACCCTGAATCCTGACCTGAAAGTCACCTCCAGTGCCTCATCGACGCCTGCAGCGGTGGCAGCAGACGGTTCCCCTGCTCCAGACCACCAATGGATCGCCACGGGAGAAGGGCCCCATTGGATCGAACTTGATTTTGGGCAACCCTATCGTATCAATCGATACGTTGTGCGTCACGCCGGAGTAGACGGAAGCGATCCTTCACTCAATACACGCTCCTTCCGGATCGAGACGAGTCTCGATGGTAAAAATTGGACCGAGATAGATCGTCAAAACAATAATACGGCAGGTGTGACGGATGTCGATATAGATCCGACCGAGGCACAATATTTCCGTCTGCAAATCGATCGTCCTGGCAACGGACCTGCATGTATCGGAGACATCGAAGTATACGGGAGCGTCATCAAACGATAATCAGTCCAACACTTATGAAAAAGGAGAATGACCGATCATAGATAGTCATTCTCCTTTTTTGTTTTACGCAAAATCTATTGAAATTATTTATCTGAGATTTAAAGAATGGTCGGAAACATCGGCTTCACAATTCGACCATCCTCTTTTTCATCGTTCCTCACGATTAAACAAGTCTACATACGTCTCCATATCTTTGTCTCCACGACCGGAAAGCGTTATGACCACGACCTCATCGGGATTGAATTTTTTAATTCCCAGCACAGCTAATGCATGCGCTGATTCGAGTGCAGGAATAATTCCCTCGAGACGCGTCAGTTCAAATGCCGCATCTATGGCTTGGTCATCGGTCACCGCAAGCACCTCTTCTCGTCCGATCGACGACAAATGAGCATGCACGGGACCGACACCCGGATAATCTAGACCGGCCGAAATCGAATACGGTTCCATAACCTGTCCGTCAGGGGTCTGCATTACCAACGTACGCGCTCCATGAAGGACTCCTTTCCGGCCAAGATGCATCGTCGCAGCCGATTTATCAGTATCGACACCCAATCCAGCCGCTTCAGCCGCTATGAGTTTCACCCGTTCATCATCGATATAATGATAGAAAGTCCCGGCCGCATTGCTTCCCCCACCCACACAAGCGACAAGATAATCAGGATAATCGCGTCCTTCATGCTCGACCAGTTGTTTCTTGATCTCCTCACTGATGACCGACTGTAACCGGGCTACCATATCCGGATAAGGATGAGGTCCCACAGCCGACCCGATTATATTGTAAGTGTCAGAGGGATTGCGACACCAATCCAGAATCGCTTCATTCGTAGCATCTTTCAGCGTCCGGTTGCCGCTCGTAACCGAAACGACCTTGGCGCCAAGCATTTCCATTTTCTGCACATTGAGCCGTTGCCGTTTCACGTCAGTCTCCCCCATATACACTACGCATTCCATGTTCATCAGGGCACAAACTGTCGCCGCCGCCACGCCATGCTGTCCGGCCCCCGTTTCAGCGATGATGCGGGTTTTACCGAGACGACGGGCCAACAAAATCTGACCGATCGTATTGTTGATCTTGTGGGCTCCCGTATGATTCAGATCCTCACGTTTGAGATAAATCCGTGCGCCATATTTTGCAGACAGCCGAGAAGCGAAATAGAGCGGCGACGGACGTCCTACGTAATCACGCAACAGACTATGGAACTCTTCCTGGAACGACTCTTCATTCATAATCTGCAAATAGGCCTTACGCAGTGTTTCCACATTATCATACAGGATCTCGGGTATATACGCTCCGCCAAATTCGCCATAATAACCTTTGTCATCTACATTGTAAATCATCGCTATTTAAGTTTTAATTTTAAACACATGGACAAAAAAGAAAGGCTGTCGTGAGTCTGACAGCCTTTACAGTATCTTTTAAGAATTTTATTCTACCCAATACAAAATCAGCACTCACGACTATGAAGTTGCAAGCGCCACCACCAAAATTTATTATTTGTCAATATGATCATCATTGCTGTGCTCTGAACGAGCCCAAATATATCAAATAATTATCTCTATTCACAACAGAATATTTAATTTATTTCACTACAAAACATTAAAAACCTAATTATAAGAACATTACCCACCTCCATCCCATCATGATTTCAAACCCCTGGACAACTCATACACAAATATGCCCTGACTACATTACGTCAAAAAACATTACCTTTGCCGTGATTTACAATAGTCCTATTCCGCATAATGCGGCATAACAATATTATGACAGAACAATCCATTCCTACTTATCTGGGAACTGACAGTATCCCTAAATTATTGACACGCTATTCAATCCCAGCCATCGTTGCCATGACTGCGGCGTCGATGTATAACATGATCGACAGTATATTCATCGGACGAGGTGTCGGTCCTCTCGGTATCTCCGGTTTGGCACTTACGCTTCCTCTGATGAATATGGCCTCGGCTTTCGGCTCATTGGTCGGCGTGGGAGCATCCACGTTGCTATCGGTCAAAATGGGCCAGAAAGACTTCGCAAGTGCCGAACGTATTATCGGTAATGTGATCCTGCTCAACACGATCATCGGTGCTTTGTTTTCAGTGATCGGCCTGCTTTTCCTCGACAAAATCCTCTATATATTCGGGGCCAG